>CAXTXZ010000566.1:0-3044 GCA_964248015.1 uncultured Rhodopila sp.
CGGGCGGTCGTATCGCGAAGGCGCGCCAGTTCCGGCTTATCGTTTGCCTGCTCCACGCCGATGCCGCGATCAAATGGCCAGAGGAACACGAGCTTCCGCGATCGCGGCTGCCTGGCGGTCGGCCAGCGCCGCCTCATCAAAGTCAGCAATCAGCTCGTTGAACATGCGGCTCCAGTTCAGTTCCGCCTTGAGCCTCAGGAACACGCCGCCCAGGCCGATGGCGGAGCGATCCATCAGCACAAACTCCCGCGGCGGCATCACGCCCCCTGTCCGCTTCAATCCGGCATGAACTTTCTCGGCGACCTCACGCCCATACTGAGGGTCGTTGGTTTCCTGTATCGGCCGCACGCGGTCCTGGATCAGCGGCTCGTAGAGGAACTGCGCCCACATGTTCAGCACGTTCATCTTCTCACGCGAAAGGTCCGTGAACCCCCAGGTTTCGTACGCGTGGTGCGCCTTGTCGTCGTCGTTGTCCCGCACGGCTTCGAAAAGGTCGATCACGCCGCGAACGAAACGTGCCGGGAACACCCGGATGGCGCCGAAATCGAGCAGGTTGAGCGAGCCGTCCGGGCGCACCTGGTAGTTGCCCGGATGTGGATCTCCATGAATCACGCCATAGCGGTAGAACGGCACATACCACGCTTTGAAAAGGGCCTTGGCAATGCGGTTACGCTCGTCTTGCGTCGGGTTTTCCGTCAGGCGCCGCATCAGCGGGCCGCCATCAAGCCAGGTCATGGTGAGAAGGCGCTTGGTGCTGAGCTCCGGCATCGGCACGGGCACATGCACGGTGGGATGGCCTTGCAGCATCAGGCCGTACAGCCGCATCTGCGCGGCTTCACGTTGGTAGTCCAGTTCCTCGCGCAGACGCTCCCGCAGTTCCTTGTAGATTTCATCCTGCTGAATGGCGTTGTCCATACGATGGTACACAGCCATCGCCAGCTTCAACTGCCTTAGGTCGGCCTCCACGATGCTTGGCATGTCCGGGTACTGCAGCTTGCAGGCAACTTCGGTTCCGTCATGAAGGCGGGCACGATGGACCTGGCCAAGACTGGCCGCGGCCGACGCCTCCTGACCAAACGAGTCGAATCTTGATCGCCAGTCCGCGCCAAGCTCGCTGGCCATGCGCCGCCGGACAAAGGCCCAGCCCATGGCCGGCGCGTTGGATTGAAGCTGCGCCAACTCGCTCGCGTATTCCGCTGGCAGCGCGTCAGGCACGGTGGACAAGAACTGCGCCACCTTCATCAAGGGGCCCTTCAAGCCGCCAAGGATGGTTTTCAGGTCCTCGGCATGCGCCGCGCGATCCGTCTTGATGCCAAACACGCGTTCCCCGGCCACTCTTGCGGCGATGCCGCCCACCGCGCCGGAGGTGCGCGCGAAGCGGCGTATTTCGCCAAAAAGGTTGCTACCGGACATCGTACGGGATCATGGAGTCGTAATTGATTGCGAACATGACTCTTCATATTTGTGAGGCGTCCACAATTGCAAGCCGTCATGTCCTTCCGCTGAAGCTTGCCCAAACCTTCCCGAAGCCTCGGGACGACGCAGGCGTCCCAGGCTGTTCCCCGCCCTGCCGTGTTCCGGCGCTGACGCTTGGGATCAGCGGGTGATCCCCAACCTCACCCGCTTTTCGCCTTGTTGTCCAAAGCCTCGGCCAGGCGCTGCGGGTCCACCTTGACCTCCACCCCTGCCCGTTCGGTTTGCAGCGCCATGATCGCCCGGGAATCTCGGTTGTCCCAGCCTCGGTTCAGGCCCTCGGACAGATCCGCAAGCGCCAGGTTCGCCAGCCGCATCGGCACATTGAGCTCACGGCCCAGGGCCGTTGCGAGCGACACATCCTTGTGCGCCAGGCGAAGGGCGAAGGCAGGCGGTTCATAGGCGTTCGGCAGGAACTGGTCGGTCAGGCTGTCGAATGCGCCGCGCCGGCCGATCGCGCCCTGCCGGACGGCTTCCCAGATCGCCAAGGGCTCGATGCCCGCCTTGACACCCATGCTGAAGACTTCAGCCGCGGCGGCGGTTGCGATGTAGCCGTAGCAGTTGTGCACCAGCTTGGCGACAGAGCCCGCGCCGATCGGGCCAATATAGCGCGCCTGGTCGCCGATGGTGTCGAGCACCGGCTTCCACGTTTGGAACGCTTCGGCGTCGCCGCCGCACCAGATCGCCAGCTTGCCGCTGGCAGCCCCGCGCGGGCCGCCGCTGACCGGAGCATCGAACAGGAAAGCGCCTCTTGCCGCGTAGGCGTCATGCGCCTTGCGGACAACGGAGGGCGCGTTGGTCGTCAGGTCGAAATAGGCGGCGCCGGGGCGAATCGCCGAAAGCAGGCCAGCCTCGCCATAGGACACCGCCTCAAATTCGACGGGACCTGGCAAGGAGGAGAAGAGTATGTCACATGCACCCGCCATCGCGGCGGGGCTGTCGGCCCAGGTTGCGCCATTTTGCAGGTGCGACGCCGCCCGGTCGCGGCGGACGTCGTGGACCAGCACAGAATGGCCATCCTTCTGAAGGCCTTTTTGAAGGTTGGCGGCCATGCTGGCGCCCATGGTGCCAAGGCCGATGAAACCCGCTTTCATTGTTTCTGTCCTTTTATGGGTTGGACTCGAACACTTCGCGGGCGATGTTCGCAGCCGACATCGAGGCAGGCCAGCCGGCGTAAAAGGCGACGTGGGTGATCATCTCGGAAATCTCGGTTTTTGTCAGCCCGTTGTCCAAGGCGCGTTGCAGGTGGCCGCGTAGCTGCTCTGGCCGGTAGGTCGCGGTCAGCACCGCGCAGACGATCAGGCTGCGGTCTCGCTTGGATAGCTCCGGACGTTCCCAGATGTCGCCGAACAGCACGGTCTCGGTCAGCTCGATCATTTTGGGGACTGTGTCGCGGACTCGGTCGCGAGACGCGGATGCGGGGGGTGGGGATGATGCTGTCGCCATTGTTTCCTCCTGTTGAGCCGCTTGCCATTGCACACCAAGCCGGTTTGCCTGTCCATCGGACCACTGTGGGAGCTTCAGGATGACCGATGGGGCGAAGGCCGCCGTCGTCACTGGCAGTGCGTTGG
>CAXTXZ010000567.1:0-3030 GCA_964248015.1 uncultured Rhodopila sp.
ACGCTGGCGTCGCGACGGCGGGCACCTCACGCTGGAGAAGGCGGCGTTCGAGCAAGCCGCCACGCAGATCAAGGCGGCGGTGCGCAACGATCCGGCGCTGTCGGACCTGGGCAAGCAACTGGCGATCGACATGACCCCGGAGGGATTGCGCATCCAGATCATGGACGAGATCAAGGCCCCCATGTTCCCGAGCGGCTCCTCCACCCCCAACGAGCGCGCTCGGCTGCTGATGCAAAAGGTCGTGCCCATCCTGATGAAGCTCAGCCAGCCGATCTCGATCGCCGGCCACACCGACGCGCAGCCCTTTCCCGGCCCCGGCCGCAGCAACTGGGAGCTGTCGGTGGAGCGGGCCAACGCCACGCGGCGGCTGCTGGTGGATGGCGGGCTGCCCGAGTCGCGCGTCCTGTCGGTGACGGGGCACGCCGACCGCGACCCGCTGCTGCCGGCCGACCCGATGGCGGCGGCGAACCGGCGGATCGCCATCCTTGTGATGCGCGAGGCGCCCCCGCCGCGCCCCCAGCCCTGAGACGGCCTGATGCTCACCATTGGCGGCCTGGTCCTGCTGTTCGGCTGCGTGTTCGGCAGCTACATCGTCTCCGGCGGCAGCCTGGAGCCGCTGATCGAGGCGGTGCCGTTCGAGATGTGGACCATCGGCGGCGCGGCGATCAGCACGCTGCTGATGGCCAACAGCATGCACGACGTGAAGCACCTGCTTGGCTCTTTCGGCAAGATGATCAAGGGGGCGTCGTTCCACAAGCCGGATTACGTCGAGCTGCTGAGCCTGCTGTATTTCCTGGTCAAGCTGGCCAGCACCAAGGGGGCGATGGCGCTGGAGGCGCATATCGAGAAGCCGGCGGAAAGCGCGGCGTTCCAGAAGTTCCCGAAGATCCTCGCCAACCACCATGCCAGCACGATCATTTGCGACTACCTGCGCATGGTGGGGATGAACGCCGACGACCCGAACCAGATCGAGGACGTCATGGCGCGCGAGCTGAAGAAGACGCTGGTCGAGGAGCTGCACCCGTCGCACATGATGCAGACCATGGCGGACGCGCTGCCGGCGCTGGGGATCGTCGCGGCGGTGCTGGGCGTCATCAAGACGATGTCGCACATCAACGAGCCGCCCGCCGTTTTGGGCGCGATGATCGGCGGCGCGCTGGTCGGCACGTTCCTGGGCATCCTGCTGGCCTATGGCATCGCCGCGCCCTTCGCGACGCGGATGAAGGGCATCATCGAGGAGGAGGCGAAGTACATGGAGGTGATCCGCGCGGTGCTGGTGACGCATCTGCACGGCAACGCGCCCCAGGTCAGCGTGGAGTCCGGGCGCAAGATGGTGCCGAACGAGCACATGCCGAGCTTCCAGGAGCTGGAGGAGGCGGTGCAGGCGATCAAGATCTAGCCTTGCCATGGGGCGCCGCAGCCCGGTTGGGATTGTGGTGCGCCATGGCCTGTTGTTTCCCAGCCAGATTCACGCCTCCGGGCCTTTCGGCGCTCCGGCGCCCGCTTTAGCCAATGAAGCCCGTGCGCAGCCCCTTCTCAAGTTTTGCGCGCACCCTTGATGCCGCTTCCTGGACCGTAACCCTGCCATCCCTGTTGGAGTCCAAGCCCTTGTTTTGTGCATAGGGAGTGGTTCCCTTTTTGAACAGGACATGGTCCGGGGATGCGCCGATCGCCGCGGGGTAGAGGATAGCCATGTGAATATCCTCTATGCTGTGCGGTTGCCCTTTCCTTGGCGCGAAGTAACGCTTGACGTAATCGAGTTGGGCCTCCGCCGTCATCGCCGCCAGGCCTTCCGTGCTGGCGCCGAGCGCCCTTGCGGTCGAGGGCATGAATTGGATCAGCCCCACGGCGCCGCTTCCCGCGGCGTTCCTCACTTTCGGGCTGAAAGTCTCGGCGCTTTCGAAAGCCATGGCTGCCATCAGGAAATCCGGCGGCACATCCAGGTCCTTGCAGATCTTTATGGCTTTTTGCTTGAATGCCGGCGAAACCCTTGCGCCCCAGGCGATGCGCATCCCTCGCGGCGGGAGCATGGGGAGGGTTGGCCGGTTCGTTTGGGAGGACAGGAGCGGATGCCCATGCGGGTTCCCGTGGAGCATCAGCATGGTGCGGCCGTCGGGTTCCACTATTCCGTCCGGATGCGTCATGCGGACATGCGTTCCCTGGAATTCCTCGATCGCCTGCATCGTCCTCGCGCCAACCAAACCATCGATCTTGAGCAGGGGCCTTCCGGGCGCTCGGAACCTGTTCAGGAGTTGCTGGACGGTTTTCACGTCGCGCGGGAAATTCGGCGACCGCCTGCCAACGTTCATTGAAATCCTGTCCATGCCGAACTCCTTCCCGGTGTCCCCTCAAGCGATGCGTCTTCCTGGCGGCTTTAGTTGGTTTTCCTGAAATAAGCGGAAGTCCCTGGAAGATGCGGATCCGGCGTCATGGCGGCCCAAGTCGTCACCAAGCGCCGCGCGCCCTTGGCATGATCGATATGGAGGTAGAACAGTGTTGCTCCCACCTTGTATTCGGCGACGCCATACTCGTTTTCGGTTTTGCCGTTCTGGTACTCACGGAACTTGACCGCTAGTTCCTGGGCATCCCCGGCGACGTCGCAGACCAACACTTGGTCGGTCTGGAACCCGGCGATATCCAGGACAGCGGATGCTTTCTCGGCGGCGCTGCTGATCGACAATTTGTACAAGACGAAGATGGGGGAGCCGCCGCGCGTGGCGCCGCCATTGTAACCGTATTCGTAGACGCCATTCCAGTCCGACAGACGCGCCTCTTGGCCGCTCGCGGCGGGTGATCCAAGCAAGATCGCAAGAGCGCAGAAAAGCGTCGCGCTGAATGCCTTCCGATTGGGCAGGGCACGGAATGCGCGCCTCTTGGCGATCCATTCAATCAAGGCCATGCGCGCCGGTCCTTTTGGGCGTACGTTGCGAGGATCACGGCATGTTACGGCTTGATGAATTACCTTGCCAAGTTGCCGTGACTGTCCGTCCGGCCAGGGCCACAGTGGCATGCTGCCACGGTTTTTCCCGG
>CAXTXZ010000568.1:0-3026 GCA_964248015.1 uncultured Rhodopila sp.
CTCGTACCAGAACAGGTCGTAGTCGCGCAGCATCTTGGCGTAGGCGATGGCTGTCCCGAGGTCGAAACGCCCGTTCGCGTCGACGGCCAGGCGGGCGTGCGGGCCGATTTCCCTCAGCACCGCCTCGATCCGGCGCCGGTCGTCGTCCACCGTTTCGCCGCCGATCTTCATCTTGACCACGCTGTAGCCGCGCTGGAGGTAGCTGCGCATCTCCGCGCAAAGCGCCGAGTCGTCCTTCCCCGGATAGTAATAACCGCCCGCCGCGTAAACGAAGATGTCCGGGTCGGCGACCACGCCATGCCGCTCCGCCAGCAGCCGGAACAGCGGCTTGCCGGCGATCTTCGCCACGGCGTCCCACACCGCCATGTCGATGGTGCCCACGGCCACCGACCGGTCGCCGTGCCCGCCCGGCTTTTCGTTCCGCATCATCGTTGCCCAGACGCGGTCCGGGTCCAGGTTCTCCCCGGCTTCGTCCAGCAGGGACGCGGGTTCAGCTTCCAGGATGCGCGGCGCGAAGCGTTCCCGGATCAGCCCGCCCTGCCCGTAGCGGCCATTCGAGTTGAAGCCGTACCCCACCACCGTCCTGCCGTCCCGCTCCATGTTGGTGACCACGGCGACAAGGCTGGAGGTCATCTTGCTGAAGTCGATGTAGGCGTTGCGGATCGGCGAGCTGATCGGCTTGGTGACCTCTCGCACATCGACGATGCGTGGCTCCATGGCAGGCTCTCCTAGGGCCGGACGATAATCATGATGACGATGACAACCAGCAGCACGGTGGGCAGTTCATTCGCGATACGATAGAATTTGCCGCGCCTTGTGTTGGCGTCGCGCATGAAGTCCTTGCGCCAGCGCGACGCCGCGCCCTGGAACCCGGTCATCAGGATCACAGAGAACAGCTTCACGTGCCACCAGCCGCTCGACCAGTCGATGACGCCCGGCGTCAGGACCAGCAGGATGCCGAAGGTCCAGGTCAGGATCATCGCCGGCGTCATGATCTGCTTCATCAGCCGGTACTCCATGACCTTGAACCGCTCGCTCTCGGCCGATCCCGGCAGCATGTCGCAGTGATAGACGAACAGCCGGGGCAGGTAGAACAACCCGGCCATCCAGGCCACCATGGCGATGACGTGGAAGGCCTTGACCCAAGGGTAGACGTGGATAAGCGCGGGTATGGTCATGCGTTTCCATGCGACAGGGTGCGGATCAGCCCAGGTAGCGCGTGCATGGCCGCGAAGGGAAGGGCTCCCGCCGCCCGCAAATGCGCGCCATCCCCTTCAGGGCTGTAGCCCAGGCACGTCATGCCGGCCGCGACCGCCGCGCGCACGCCCGCCAGCGAGTCCTCGACCACCACGCAGGCCTCCGGCGCGACGCCCTCGGCCGCGGCGGCTTCCAGGAACAGGTCGGGCTCAGGCTTGCCCCGCTTGCCGCGCGCGATCAGGCCATAGGCGCTGTGCGTGCGGCCCTCGACAAGCCGGGTGAAACCAACCCGAGCGAACTTGGCGGCCATCTCCTCATGCGAGGAATTGGACGCGACGCGGAACGGCAGCCCCAGCGCCCGCACGCCCTCGATCGCCTCGCGCGCGCCGGGAATGGGTTCGGCTTCCCGCGCCATGACCTCCGTCACGCGCCGCACCACCTGCGCGATCCAGCCGCCGTCCAGGGGCCGGCCAAGCTGCCGCTCCGCCGCCTGCTGGATGTCGGGAAACGTCAGCCCGAGGAACCGCCGGTGGCACTCAGCGGGCGACAACGGCCAGCCAACCCCATGCAGTTCGGCGGAAACAACCCGGTCGCACAGCGCCTCGCTGTCGATCAGCACGCCGTCGCAGTCGAAGATGACCAGCCGCAAGGGCGTCCGCATCAGGCCCTGGTCCAAAGCGCGTCCTGCACGGCGATCGAGGACGGGAACACCGGCACGGGCTTCCCCTCGCGCCACTGCACGATGCACAGCTTGGCGCCCACCCGCCGGCCCTTGTCGTCGTATTTCAGCCGCCCGTCGGGGAACAGCAGCGCCGGCCCGTCCGTCATGTCAAGCTCATGGATCGCCGCGCTCACTTTCCGCCGGTCGGCGACGCCGCAGCGCTCCAGCGCTTCCTTCAGGATCATCACGTGGGCATAGGCGAAGATCGAGTCATGGCCGAACCACGGTTCCTTGGTGCGCGCCATGAAGCGCCGTTCCAGGTCGGCTTGCCGCTTGCCCGGCCAGTTCGCCAGCCCGACCATGACGCCTTCCAGGTTGTCCGCGCCGGCGACGTTCAGCAGTTCCGGCACCGCCCAGTGGCCGCCGCCGCCGACCTTCGGCAGCCGGTCGCTCTTCATGTTGAACTCGGCGAACTTGTCCACCAGCAGCTTGTCGTCGGGCACGTTGGTGGACTGGAAGCCGACGAAATCCGGCCGCGCCGAGCGGACGTGCTGGATCATCGTCGTGGCGTCCGTCAGCGGCGGCGTGTAGACCTCGTCGGCGACCAGCGCCAGGCCCAGATCGGTCGCCGCCTTGCCCCGTATCGTCTTCATGAAGCTGACCGAGGACGCGGTGTTGTCGCCGATGTAGGCGAACTTCGCCGGCTTCTTGCCGGACGCCTTCCGCGCCAGCTCGACGATCATGGGCAGCAGCTCATCCGCCTGCCGGTCGGCGGTCGGCGAGGACTGGAAGACGTTCTTGAACCCCCGCCCGGTGATCAGGTCCGAGTAGGACAGCGTCAGCCAGGGCAGTTCGGCGCGCTCGGTCACCTCGGTCGCGGCCAGGGTGAACGACGACAGCCAGCAGCCGAAGCCGCCCACCAGGTCAGGCTCCTGCGCGATCATGCGCTGCGCCGCGTCCTTGGCCTTTTCGGAACTGTCCTGCGTGTCGTATTCGACCATGGCCAGCTTCGCGCCGCCCATCGACTTGATGCCGCCGGCGTTGTTGACGTCATCGACCGCCAGCCGCGCGCCCATCTGCTCCAGGATGCCCTGCCGCGCCCAGGGGCCGGACAGCGGCATCAGCATGGCGATCTTGACCTCCTTCGGGGCCTGCGCCCGCGCCCTGA
>CAXTXZ010000569.1:0-363 GCA_964248015.1 uncultured Rhodopila sp.
GCCACGGCGTAGCTTCGCGCGCGTCGCAATGATGCAACAGATGCGTGACGAAAAATGTGGCTTTGGTCAAAAAAAGCCTTTTGGAAGGCTCTGGAATATCGTTATGATTTTTTAAGAACGATCAAAATTGCGCGGGCCGCGCTTTTGCCCGGCCTGCCGTGAGGGATGGCCTCGGCTGCTTATTTCATTTTAATACTTTAATTATATTAATTGGGCTGATTTGACGGGGTTCAAGGAGTGCCCGTGGCGGAACGGCCGGCCGGTGCGGCGCGCGGTCCAAGGCTGACGCCGTGGAAGACCGTGATATGGAAATAACGACCCTCGTTCACGAGGCCCGTGCATGCGGCGCCGGCACGCCCGGCG
>CAXTXZ010000569.1:373-3017 GCA_964248015.1 uncultured Rhodopila sp.
GGGTTGGCCGAACGCGGCGTGACCGCCACAGGCGCGCAAGCGGCCGTGCTTTTGCCCATGGGCGCCGCCGAAGGAAGGGGCCGTTTCCAACCGGAGGCCGATCCTTGCGCGGCGCCCGGCGGCAGGACCGGCCAGAGGTGGGCATGTCCGCCGTCACGGACGCGCCGGAAGGCGGGATGCCCGGTTGACTTCGCCGGGCTTGTTGCCGCAACGTCACCACGCGCTGGCTGGCATGAGCGGCATCGGCTTGGAACCAGACGGGCTTTGATCCGCGTCAAGCGCCTGGGCCAAATTGGACGCCTTCATGCCCACCTCCCATCAGACGCTGCCCTTGACCAGCGGGCGCCTGCCTGGTCGATTTCACTGAGAGGCACGTCTTGAAGCAGTCGGCGCACGCACTCCTTGCCGCGTTCTTGGCCGTCGCGCCTGTTTGCAACGCCCATGCGTTCTCGCACCCGGCGGCGGAGGCGGAGCATGGCATGGTGGTCAGCTCGCAGCGGCTGGCCTCGGAGATCGGGGTTGACATCATGCGGCGGGGCGGCAACGCGATCGACGCCGCCGTGGCCGTGGGCTACGCGCAGGCCGTGGTCAACCCCTGCTGCGCCAACATCGGCGGGGGCGGCTTCATGGTCATCCACCTCGCCGACGGACGCGACGCCTTCATCAACTTCCGCGAAACGGCTCCGGCGGCGGCGACGCCGGACATGTTCCTGGACGCGGCGGGCAACGTGGTCAAGGGACTGAGCCTTCATGGCTACAAGGCGGCCGGCGTTCCGGGGACCGTGCTGGGGCTTGACGCCGCCCTGGCGCAATACGGCACCCTGTCCCGCGCCCAAGCCATGGCGCCGGCGATCAAGCTGGCGCGCGAGGGGTTCGCGCTGAGCCGCGCCGACACGGACATCATCGATGCCGGCTTGCCCCGCCTGAGGGCGGACCCCGAGGCGGCCAGGTTTTTCCTCCGGCCTGACGGGACGGCCTTGCGGCCCGGCGACCGCCAGGTCCAGCCTGACCTGGCCGGCACCCTGGAGGCCGTCGCGCGGGACGGGCCTGACGCGTTCTACAAGGGCGCCGTCGCCAGGGCCGTCGCCGCGGCGTCGCGCGCCCATGGCGGGCTGCTGACCGAGGACGACTTCGCCCGCTACACGGTGACGCAGGGCAAGCCGGTCAGTTGCCCGTACCGCGGCTACGTCTTCCTGTCCGTGCCGCCGCCAAGCTCCGGGGGCGCGGCCATCTGCGAGATCCTGAACATCCTGGGGGGCTACGACATGAAGGCGCTGGGCTTCCACTCGGCGCGGGCGGTGCATGTGATGGTGGAGGCGATGCGGCACGCCTTCATGGACCGCAACACCTATCTCGGCGATCCCGCCTTCGCGCGGAACCCGCTCGACCGGCTGATGTCGCCGGAGTACGCGGCGGCCATACGCGGGGACATCGAGCCTGACAGGGCGACGCCCTCGAAAGCGGTCCAGCCCGGCGAGCCGCCGCATGAGAAAACCGAGACCACGCATTATTCGGTGGTGGACGGGAAGGGCAACGCGGTTTCCGTCACCTACACGCTGAACGGGATCTTCGGGGCCGGCGTGATCGCGCCCGGCACCGGCTTCCTGCTGAACGACGAGATGGACGATTTCGCCATCAAGCCGAACGTGCCCAACCTGTTCGGCCTGGTGCAAGGCAGGACCAACAGCATAGAGGGGGGCAAGCGCCCGCTGTCCTCCATGGCGCCGTCGCTGGTGACCAAGGACGGCAAGATCTTCCTGGTGCTGGGCAGCCCCGGCGGCTCGCGCATCATCACGATCGTGCTGGAGACGGCGATGAACATCATCGACTACGGGATGCAGCCGCAGGAAGCGGTGGACGCGCCGCGCATCCACCATCAATGGCTTCCCGACGAGGTGTTCGCGGAGCCGTTCGCGCTTTCGCCCGATACAGTGAAGCTGCTGCGGGACGCGGGCTACAAGGTGACGGAGCAAACCCCCTGGGGCGCGGCGGAGGTGATCATGATCCCTAGAAGCGCCTCGGAGACGAGCGTTGCGTCCTCGGGGAACGACTCCACCTTTGGCGGGGGCGCGCGGCCCGGCTACCTGTACGGCGCGACCGACGACCGCCGGCCGGCGGGGGCCGCGATCGGTTACTGACGGCATGCAACTTGGGCGGGGAGAGCAACCATGAAGGCTTGGGCTTACGCGGCGGCACTGGCGGTTCAGTTGCTGGTTTCCCTGCCGGCGGGCGCGGCGGACCTGATCGCCGCCGATCAGCCCGAAGCGGCGCAGATCTTCGCGCATGCACAGGCGAACGCGAGCGCCTGGAAGCTGATGCGGTACTACGACACGCAGGCGAACCCGGCGTTTTGCGGCGTCGCGTCCTCGGAGATCGTGCTTAATTCCTTGAACGTCCCGTCGCCGGCCAGCGCGCAGACCGCTCCGTACAGCCTGTTCAACCAGGACAACTTCTTCACCGACAAGGTTTCCAGGATAAAGACGGAGCAGCTTGTCCGTCACCAGGGGATCGAGCTTGACCAGCTTGCCGCGATGCTGGAAACGTTTGACGTCAAGATTGACACCTATCACGCTGACCGGCTTGGCAGCGTGGATGAGTTTCGCCGTGTCGCGTCGGCCGCCCGCGCCGACCCCAACAAGCGTGG
>CAXTXZ010000570.1:0-2991 GCA_964248015.1 uncultured Rhodopila sp.
GGAGATCCGGAAGGCGCGGCGGTTGCCGATCGCGCCGACGGAACCGGCGCTGGCCAGCATGCTCACGGCCCGCTCGATGGCCGCGTCCATCTGGCCAGGGGCAACGATCTCGTCGCAGATCAGCCGGCCTTCGGCGCTGTCACATGGCAGCCGGCGCTCTGCTTGGATCAACTGGCGCGCCAGGCGGTCGCCGGTGAAGCGCGGCAGCCTCAGGTTGGCGGCGCCGGGGATGATGCCCTCCTTGCGGGCCGGCAGGGTCATGAAGGCGCCGGCGTCGGCCAGGACGTAGTCCATCGTCAGCAGGATCTGGCAATGGCCGCCGATCGCGAAACCCTCCACCGCGGCGATCCACGGCTTTTCCTGCCCGGTTCCGTTGATGTCGTCGGGCAGGATGCCAGGCGTGGCGACCCCGCGAACGTATTTGTGCATGAAGCCGAGTTCCCGCTGCACGTACCAGAGCAAGGGAATGCGGCCCTGGTAGAGATGCGTCAGGTTGATGCCGCTGCCGAAAACGCGGCGGCCGGCATGTTTCGCGTTCAGCACCGGCTGGCCGCGCAGCACCGCGATGTCCGTCGCGGGATCAAGCGTCGCGACATCGACGCCGATCTCCATGGCGTCGATGGTTCCCTGGTCCTCGGCGTTCAGGGCGCGCGGGTTGCTGCTGAGCAGGTGGATGGCCCTGCCGTGGCGTTCCAGCCGGACAGGCCCCAAATCAAGGAAGCCCTGCGCGTCAAGCGTCCGCAGCGCGCCCGCCGTTTCCGGACGTGGCAGCAGCATGGCATGGCAGAGATGCGTGCCGCAGCGCGGATCGGCCAGGATGCGGGCGATCAGGCTGCCCTGCGCGCGTTCCAACCCCTGCTTGCGCTTGAGCGGCAAAGCGGCCTCCTGGGCCAGTTGCGCGCGATCGGGCGCCAGGCCGGGACAGGCCTCGGCGGCAAGGTGAACCAAGTCCTCGACCCGGATGAAGCGGGTCAGGTTTTCGGTCAGCGCCTCGTATATCGTTTCGACCGATTGCATGTTCCCTCACTCCTTCGGCCGCAGGTCAACAAGCCTTTTCGCCTTGCCTTGCGAGCGTTCAAGCGCTCCGGGCCCGACCACGCGCACGCCCGTGGTGACGCCGGTCGAGACCTTGATGGCGTGCTCCGCCCTTCGCCCAAGCGCGGACATGTCGCCCCCGGCCATGGGGAGGCGGGTTTCCACGACGACCTCCAGGGCGTCCAGGCGATGGAGGCGGCGCAGTTCCAGCAGGTAATGCGGCGCCAGCTCAGGTTCCCTGGCCAGCACCGCCTCGATATGCGACGGGAAGACGTTGACGCCGCGAATGATCAGCATGTCGTCGCCACGGCCGCTGATGCGCTCGATCCGGCGCATCGCGCGGGCGGTCGGGGGCAGCAGCCGGGTCAGGTCGCGCGTGCGGTAGCGGATCAACGGCATGCCTTGCTTGGTCAGCGTGGTGAGGACAAGTTCGCCAGGCTCGCCGTCCGGCAGGGGAACGCCGGTCGCCGGGTCGATGATCTCGGGGAAGAAATGATCCTCCCAGATCGTCAGGCCGTCCTTGGTCTCGACGCATTCCTGCGCGACGCCCGGACCCATGACTTCCGACAGGCCGTAGATGTCGAGCGCGTCGATGCCGAAGCGGCGCTCGATCTCGGCGCGCATGCCCTCGCCCCAGGGTTCCGCGCCGAAAATGCCCAGGCGCAGGCTGCATCGGGCGGCGTCTAGGCCCTGGCGGTCAAATTCGTCGGCGATCGCCAGCAGGTAGGACGGCGTGACCATGATGATGTCAGGCTCGAAGTCGGTGATGACCTGAACCTGCCGCTCGGTGAAGCCGCCGCCGACCGGGATGACGGCGGAGCCGAGATATTCCCCGCCGTAATGCGCGCCAAGGCCGCCGGTGAACAGCCCGTAGCCGTACGCCACATGGATCTTGTCCGATGCCCTGCCGCCGGCGGCCCTGATGGAGCGGGCCATCAACTGGGACCAGGTTTCGATGTCCCCGCGCGTGTAGCCGCAGACGGTGGGCTTCCCGGTGGTGCCGCTGGAGGCATGGATGCGGATGATCCGCTCCATCGGCACGGCGAACATCCCGAACGGGTAGTTGAGCCGGAGATCCTCCTTGGCGGTGAAAGGGAATTTGCCCAGGTCTTCAAGCTGGCGAAGGTCGTCGGGATGGACGCCGGCCGCGTCGAAGCAGGACTTGTAGTGGGGAACGTTGTCGTAGGCATGACGGACAGCCTGCTTCATCCGGCCGAGTTGCAGGCCGCGCAGCGCGTCGGCGCTGGCGTGCTCGATCGGCTCGAAGTCAGCCATGCTTCCCCCCGTGTTGTGCCGCTGTTTTTTGGCCGCTGCCGCCAGGATTGGTCACGGCGGCTGGGGCGTCAACTTAAACCAGCGGGCGCGCTGACTCCCAGGCGCCGGGGATCAGCGGGTCAGCCGAAGGGCAACGCTGCGCGCGTGGGCGTGCAGGCCTTCGGCTTCGGCCAGGGCGACGGCGGCGGGGCCAACCGCGTCCAACGCCGCCTGGGTAGCGGACACGTAAGTGGTGCGCTTGAGGAAGTCGAACACCGACAAGCCGGAGGCGAAGCGCGCCGTGCGTCCGGTTGGCAGGACGTGGTTGGGTCCAGCCACGTAATCGCCAATGGCCTCGGGGCAGAAGGCGCCCAGGAAAACCGCGCCAGCGTGGCGCACCCGGGCGAAGACCGCCTCGGGATCGCGCAGCATCAGTTGTAGGTGCTCGGGCGCGAGGCGGTTGACCAACGCCGTGGCCTGGGTCCAGTCGTCAACCACGATCACCGCGCCATGCGCGTCCCAGCTCGCGCCGGCGATCGCGGCGCGGGGCAGGTCCGGCAGCTCCGCCACGACGGCGGACGCGACGGCATCGGCGAAACCGGCGTCGTCCGTGATCAGGATCGACTGCGCCGCCTCGTCATGCTCCGCCTGGGCCAGCAGGTCGACGGCGATGCGCCGCGGGTCGTGGTGCTGGCGGACGCC
>CAXTXZ010000571.1:0-2980 GCA_964248015.1 uncultured Rhodopila sp.
TGGCGCTGCCCGGCCTACGGCGGCTGGATATCCGCAACACGCGTGTCGTTGATCCGGCGATGCCCCGGTTCCCGCGTTGCGAGCTACTGACGGATGGGGCGGTTGCACGACGATACGGCCGCACGGCCACGACCAAGCAATGAGGGACTCGCCCATGCCGTTCCAGGCAGCCAGTATGGCCTTGCTGACCGCGGGACACTCGGACGCTCATGCTCTCGCTGCTCACGCGTGGCTTCAATGACAACCCGGCTGTAAACCATAGCATATCACAGTCCCAACCAGACTGCGATGCGCCGTAGGCTTCGACACCGCAACCGAGGTCGGGCTGCCCGGCATTTCCGCGACTCAAGCCGCGCAGGGCATGTCAATCTGGCCGATCATGGTGTTCCCGGCCCTAATTGCGGCCGGCATGTCGCTTATCGACACCACCGACGGCGTGCTGATGCTGGCGGCCTATAACTGGGCGTTCATCAAGCCGATCCGAAAGCTCTACTACAACCTGATGATCACGGCGGCGTCCGTCGTGGTGGCGCTGCTGATCGGCGGCATCGAGGGACTGTTCCTGATCGGCGACCAACTCGGCCTGAGCGGCGGCTTCTGGAACGGCATCGCCAGCCTGAACGACAATTTCAACGGCCTTGGCTTTGCCGTCATTGCCGTCTTCATCCTGGCCTGGACTGGATCGGTGGCGCTGTACCGCCACGCGCGGCTTGATGCGCTTGAGACCGGCACGAAGCATTAAGTCCCTATTGCTGATATCCGCCCGTTCAAACTACGCTTGCCCCAGACGGCTCCTGCCAGGTGATGCATCCGACCTGGCTGTTTGACGTCACGACGTCCCCAACGCCACGGCCACGGACCGCAAAGGCACACCCTCATGAACAGAGCTGACTTCGAAGCCGAAATCCGCCAGCAGGGCTACGAACTGCGTGAAGGCGAGATCAAGCCAAACGAGCACCGTGCGGCCCACACGCATCCCTTTGATGCGCGCCTGTTTGTCCTGGATGGCTCCCTCACGCTCGTCTTTGGCGATGAGCGCTGCGCCTATGGCCCAGGCGATAGCTGCTATGTCCCGGCAGGAACAATGCACGAAGAGCATACGGAGGCTGACGGCGTGCGGTATTTGGCCGGACGCCGCGCGGCTGCGGCGACAACGACCGTTGCGTAAGGCTTTGCCTGGGCAAGCCTGACAATCGCTGTCGGCGCCAACCCGCGCTGGGGCCGACCCACCTAAACGGTTGCGACCGGCGTCGCGGGCGAGCCCACCGCGCCCGGCAGGCGCAGCGGCGGCGCCGTCAGCAGGAACCGGTTGCGCCCGTTCGCACGCAGCCAGTCCGCCAGTTCCGTCAGGTGCCACATCTCGCCCAAGTAACATCCCAGCTTGAACAGGCAATGGGCATGCAACGGCAGCGTCGCGCAGGCGTCGTCCAGGCAGGGCCGGGCAGGGGTGGCTTCCACGGCGTAGTTGTCGGCCAAAAGAGCGACGGCGCCGCAGTCGGTGACCCATTGCTGCAACCGTGCGTCCCGCCCGTCCAACGCCGAGGTCGTGGCGAACAGCACCTTCGGGTCCGGCTGCTTGTTCATCTCCAGCAGCAACTGCGCGAACCCGGTGCGGATGCAAACGAAGTCGCCGGCCTCGACAACCACCTTGTCCTTGTCGAGCACCATCATCAGGTCATCATAGCCGACGATCTTGCCGGAGCGACCGAAATGCGCCTGGAGGTCGATCATCACCGCGCGGCCCTGCACGCAGGCCGCCGCCATGTTCTCCACCCCCAGCTTGCGGGCGCCGGACGCCTGATGGGTCGGGGTCTGGTTGCCCTTCGCGTCGTACAGCACCGGCCCGACGATGTCCGTGCCGGCGCGGTAGCCGTTGTAGAACACGTCCTCCGCGACGCCGTCGCCGTCCGCGTCGAACATCTGCCCGACATGCGACAGGCTATCCCACTGCGTCGAGTATTGCAGGGTCAGCAACACCTGGTCGTCGCACACCACATCCAGCGCGGTCGGATCGTCGCAGCGCAGCGGATAATTCATGTTGGGCCGCCCGTTGCGCTCGGTTGGCTTCAGCACCGGAGGATGCCGGCGCGGGTTGATCACGTTGCCGCCGGGATAATCCAGCGGCAGCGACAGGCAGAACGTCTTGCCGGCCTTAACCTCGGCGATGCCTTGCAGCACCTTTTGCGGCGTGACCAGATTGAGCCGCCCCAACTGATCGTCAGGACCAAAATCGCCCCAGGTCGAACCCTCCGGGCGGCGCTTCCATCTCTCGCTCATGATCGTTTCTCTTATGCGGCCAGTTGCTCTGCCGTCGCGCTGTCGCCCGCCACCGTGGTGCGCCGCATGTCACGCACCTTGGTCCCGTCGAAGCGGCGGACCCGATGCATGGTCACCCGGTTGTCCCACATCACCAGGTCGAATTGCCGCCACTTATGCGCGTAGGTGAACCGCGGCTGCACCGCGTGCTCGACCAGATCGCGGATGAACGCCCGCGCCTCGGGCACCGGCCAGCCGATGATCGTGCCGATGTGCGACGACAGGTAGAGCGACTTCCGCCCGGTGACCGGATGCGTCCGCACCAGGCTCTGCCGCACCGGCGTGAACATGCGCCTTTCCTCGTCCGACAACTCGGTGAAGCCTAGCGTTCCGCGCGAGTAGATCAGCGAGTGCTCGCAGACCAGGCCCTCGATCTCGGCCTTTGTCTTGGCATCCAGCGCGTCATAAGCGGCGCGCATGTCGGCGAATTCGGTATTGCCTTCACCCTCGACGACAATACGGCCGGACAGCAACGAATACTTTGCCGGAACTGCCCGGAACGAGCTGTCGGAATGCCACAACTGGTTGCCCAGGTTGAACAGCCGCCGCCGGTCGTCGCGGGCCAGCGGTTTGTGATCCGCCCCCAGGTTGGACACGTCCGCCATCTCCGGGTCCAGCCGCCGGTCAGCCGCCTTGGTGACATTGCCGCCCGCGGTTTGCTCCA
>CAXTXZ010000572.1:0-1516 GCA_964248015.1 uncultured Rhodopila sp.
TAGGCGAACGGATCGGGGCTTTGCAGCAGCGCGGCGCCTCGTCCGTCCGAACGGAGATGCCAGGCGTCATCGTGAACCCTGGGAACGGGTGCGGCCTGACGACGTCCCGGCTGCGTTCCCCTGTGCTCCAGTCAAACAGGTTGATCTGTGTATCCGGCCGCTCCAGCCGGAGATCAAAGCGGGTGAAGGCGCCGGCGGTGACGCCGTTGCTCGCCATCGGGCCGGAGCGGAACAGGGCGTGGCGTATCCCGGCCGCGGCCTTGCGGCGGGTTGCTCAGGTAGGCTTTGCGCCGCGCACCTGGTTCTCGGCTTTCATGAAACAGGGCAGCACGGAATCCCAGTCCCGTGCAGCCGCGGCGCCGCCACTCGTCGTAGTCCGCATGGTGGCCGCGGATGTACGCCATGCCGTCGATGGAGCTTGAGCCGCCCGCCGTCTTTCCCCCTGGGCAGATGCAAACGCCGCCTTGCCGGCTGCGGCTCAGCCTCGAACTTCCGGCTTGCCAATGGCTCGACATGGGTCTTGGTGCAGCCAAGGGGGACATGGACCCAAGGGTTCTTGTCGGGCGGACCGGCTTCCAAAAGCAGCACGCGGCATGAACCGGACTCCAGCCAGGCGCCTTGCGATGACGCGGCCGGCTGATCCGGCGCCTACGACAATGAAGTCGCAGGGCTGGTCGCTCATGCCTGCATCGTCTCCGATGCCCACGGCAGCGCCCACAGCTCCGGGCTGCACAGCTTGTCGGCAAGCGTGGTGGAAATCGCATCAAGCAGGGCTTCACCCTTTTCCCGTGTCGCCGCTTCCGGGTTGCCGATCACGCCGGAGCCTGAGCGGCTGCCTATGCTGCGCCACTGGTAGACCCCGCCGCCGACCACATCGGACACATCAGGCGTGGTGTTCGACTTCGCCAGCGGTATGCGCCCTTCGGCCACCAGATCGGGTCGGGCCGCCATCATCATCGCCGTCTCGGCCTCGCAAGCATGCTGCAAGCCGCCTTGGGTTTGCAGGATCTTGGCGATGGCGACGGCCGCCGCGTGCCAGTAGGTGAACTGCACGATCGGCACGCCAAGCTTCGGCGTCAGGTCGTCGGTGATGGCGCGCAAGGCGTTCTCGTTGCCGCCGTGCGCGTTCAGCAACACGATCCGCTTGAAGCCGTGGCGCAGGATCGATCGCACCACGCCTTCGATCAACGCGGCAAAGGCGGCATTGTCCAGGGTCACCGTGCCGCCAAAGCTCATGTGATGCTCGCTGAGGCCGGTCCAGAGCACCGGCAGGACCAGCACCGGCTGGCCCTTTGCCTGCATCTTCACCGCCGTCCGCGCCGCGACTGTTTCACCAAGGACCGTATCGACCTCGACCGGGAGATGCGGGCCGTGCTGTTCCAGGGAAGCGACGGGAAGCACGATGATCGCACCCTCGCGCGCTTGTTCCCGCAACTGATCCGCCCGCAGTTTACGCCATTCGTAGTGCATTGGGTTTCCTGTTCCGCTGCCATTCAGCAGCAGGCCACGAGAACCC
>CAXTXZ010000572.1:1616-2977 GCA_964248015.1 uncultured Rhodopila sp.
GTAGTGCATTGGGTTTCCTGTTCCGCTGCCATTCAGCAGCAGGCCACGAGAACCCGGAATTTGGAAGTGACGCAATACGGCGGATGCGACCGCCGGTCAGGCGTTCGCCGCCGCCGTCAGTCGCTCAGGGCCGGCACCTTGCTGGCGGTGCGCAACCGGATCTTTTGCATCGCAAGCGACCGCATCTGCCCTACATCCAGTGCGACCGCGGCGGCCACGTAAAGCAGCCCGCCCAATGCGACCGCGCTGAACAACCCGGACCAGCCCAGGGGAAAGCGGATCAGCATCAATCCCGCCGTCATCGGCGCCACGGCCAGGACACATCGCAGCACCTGCCCTGGCGGCAGCCAGACCGGGAACAGGGACGTGCCCAGGAACCACCCCGCGACAAGCGTGCCCGCTTGGCACAGCAAGCCGTTCAACGCGGCACCGTACATCCCGTAGCGCGGCACGACAAACAGGTTGAGCGCGATGTTCAGCACTGTCGCCGGCACATATGTCCACATCATGAACAGGGGCCGCTTGGACAGATGAAAAGCATGATCGACAAAATGCGTGCGCAAGCCGCGGGCGAGAGCGGTGAAGCTCATGATCGGGATCAACCCCGCGACCCCGTCACGGAACGCCGGCCCGACAAGTGACGCGGCGACATAATCCGCCGTCAGCGCCAAGCCAAAGCAAGCCGGCAGGGCCACCGACAGAAGGGCGATCCCGTTGCGGCCTGATTGAAGGCGCGCGGCCTCCTTGCCCTCATGCTCCAGCACGTGCACGACCAGGGGGAAGGTTCCCGTGGAAATGGCCAGGCAAATCAGCGTGGTCGGGCGCTCCACCAGATTATAGGCGACGGCATAGATGCCCAGCACCTCGGCGCCGGCGAGCGAACCCAGCAGAAAGCGGTCGCCGTTTTGCAAGATCATTGCCGTGGCGGCCACGGCCACCAAAGGCCAGCTGTACTCGACCAGCCGCACCAGCTCCTTGTGGTTGAGCGCGCCGGCTGACGGACGAAGGGATGAGACAACCATCCGGACATCCAGCAAGGCGCAGGACACCGCGGCGATCAGCATGCCCAAAAGAATGGCCTCGGCGCCAGGCCCTATCAGGTAGATCGCCGCCAGGCCGAGGGCGAAGCCAAGGGTGGCATGAATGCATTCAATGATATTAAAGTGGCGCATGCGGTTGGCCGACCTGCTGACGGACTGGTTCAGTTGCACCAGTGATCGGAACAACAGCAGGGGCAGGGTGATCCAGGCGATGACACGGTCGTCGTCAGGCAAGTGAAAGGCCATGCCGACGCAGGCAGCAATCACAATCGCCGCCGCGCTCAGGAGATAAAACACCAAGTAGGCTTCCCTGAGCAGCCC
>CAXTXZ010000573.1:0-2976 GCA_964248015.1 uncultured Rhodopila sp.
TGCGCCAGTTCGGCACCGGCGTGTCGAACCTGAACGCCGTGGCGGACAAGGTGAAGGCGGACCTCGGCTTCACGCTGTCCATGACGGCGCTGGACACCGACGCGGTGACGCAGAAGGCGGTGACGCAGCCGAAGTCCTACGACATCGCCGACATCGAGTACTTCGCCATCAAGAAGGTCTTCCCAACCGGCGTGATGCAGCCGATGGACGCCAGGAAGATCAAGAACGCCGACAAGATCGTGCCGATCTTCACCAAGGGCAAGCTGGCGCCGGACAGCCCCGTCGCACAGGGCACCACCCCCTACTCGGTCGGCTTCGTCGACGGCCCGAACGGCAAGTCCTTCGCCAAGGGCCAGACCGAGTGGATGACGCTGATCCCGACCATCTACAACGCCGACACGCTGGGCATCCGCCCCGATCTCGTCGGCCGCCCGATCACCAACTGGAAGGACCTGGTTGACCCGGCCTTCAAGGGCAAGGCCTCGATCCTCAGCATCCCCTCCATCGGCATCATGGACGCCGCCATGGTCATGGAATCCCTCGGCACGATGAAATACGGCGACAAGGGCAACATGACGAAGCCCGAGATCGACAAGACCGTCGCCTTCCTGATCGACGCCAAGAAGGCCGGGCAGTTCCGCGCCTTCTGGAAAAGCTTCGACGAGAGCGTCAACCTGATGGCCAGCGGCGAGGTGATCATCCAGTCGATGTGGTCCCCCGCCGTCGCCGCCGTCCGCTCGAAGGGTATCGCCTGCAAGTACCAGCCACTGGCCGAGGGCTACCGCGCCTGGGCGGGCGGCTTGGGGCTGGCGAAGCACCTGAGCGGCATGGAACTCGACGCCGCCTATGAGTACGTCAACTGGTACCTGTCCGGCTGGGTCGGCGCCTACCTCAACCGGCAGGGCTATTACAGCGCCGTCTTGGATACGGCCAAGCAGAACATGTCGGCCGACGAATGGGGCTACTGGATCGAGGGCAAGCCCGCCCAGGCCGACATCCTCAGCCCCGACGGCAAGGTCATGGAAAAAGCCGGCGCGGTGCGCGACGGCGGCTCCTTCACCGAGCGCATGGGGCGCGTCGCCTGCTGGAACTCGGTGATGAACGAGGACCGCTACATGATCCAGAAATGGAACGAGTTCATCGCGGCGTAGATCCGATGGATGACAAGGCCCTGGCTCAAGGGAGGCCGGCCAGCGCCGCGGCTGTCCCCGGCCGGCACGGCACGTCGCCGGCACGGGCGTCCCGCCGTCCGAAGCTGGACGGCCCCGCCGCGATCGTGAGGATCACGCCTTTTCTCCAGGCCGCGCCGCTTGCCGCCGTCCTGGTCGTGTTCCTGCTTCTGCCCATGGTTGCGCTGCTTGTCGTCAGCTTCTTCGACTATGACAGCGTGCAGATCATCCCCGCGTTCCAGTTCACCAACTACTTCGACGTCCTTGGCTCGTCTGTCACCTGGCGCACCTACGAGAACACCTTGCGCTACACGGTCATTGTCTGGGCCATCACCGTCGTCCTCGGCTTCACCGTGGCCTATGTCCTGGCGTTCGAGATCCGCGACAAGACAACGCAGATGGTGCTGTTCCTGGTCTGCACCGTGCCGTTCCTGACCTCCAACATCATCCGCATGATCTCCTGGATACCGTTCCTCGGCCGCGAGGGGCTGCTCAACAGCGCCCTGCTGAAACTCGGGCTGATCCACCAGCCCTTGGAGTTCCTGCTGTTCTCCGACTTCGCTGTCGTTCTCGCCTATACCCATCTGTACGTGCTGTTCATGGTGACGCCGATCTTCAACACCATGATGCGCATCGACCGCCGGCTGATCGAGGCCGCGCTCGACAACGGCGCGGGCTGGTGGCGCACCGTCACGGGGGTCATCGTCCCGCTGTCGAAGTCCGGCATCGCCATCGGCTCGATCTTCGTCGTCACCATGGTGATGGGCGACTTCATCACCGTGCGGCTCATGAGCGGCGGGCAGAGCGCCTCCGTCGGGCTGATGATCTCCAACCAGATTTCGCTGCTGCAGTACCCGGCGGCCTGCGCCAACGCCGTCGTGCTGCTGGCCGTCGTGCTGCTCATGATCGCCGGCATCCTGCGGATCGTCGATATCCGCAAGGAACTGTGATGGCCGCCACCGTCCGCCGCTATGTGCTGCTGGGCGTGCTGGGGCTGTTCATCCTGTTCCTGTACGGGCCGACGCTCACCATCCTGGTGTTGTCGTTCCAGGGGCCGGAGGGCGGCCTGACGTTCCCGATGAACGGGTTCTCCCTCCACTGGTTCCACCGCCTGTTCGAGACCCAGGCGGTCGGCGACTTCGGCGGCTCCATCACCCGTTCCTTCCTGCTGGCGACCCTGGTCATGGCGGCCACGGTGGTTGTCTCGCTGGCCGCCGGCATGGCGTTCCGCCGGCGCTTCCCAGGCTCCGGGCCGCTGTTCACCCTGACCGTCGCCAGCCTGATCGTTCCCTCCATCCTGGTCAGCCTGGGCGTCGGCCTGCTGTTCAGCCAGCTCGGCCTCGACCCCGACTGGTACAGCTCCGCCTTCGGCGCGCAACTGACCTGGACCCTGCCGTTCGGCCTGCTGATCATGTTCGCGGTGTTCAACCGCTTCAACCGGGCGTGGGAGGAAGCGGCGCGCGACCAGGGCGCGACATCCTGGCAAAGCTTCCGCCACGTCGTGCTGCCGATCATCCTGCCCAGCGTCATCGGCATCGCGCTGTTCGGCTTCACCCTGTCCTATGACGAGTTCGCCCGCACCCTGCTGACCGCCGGCAGCGACAACACCCTGCCGCTGGAAATCTTCGGCATGACGACAAGCGTGACCACGCCGGTGCTGTACGCGCTGGGAACCCTGACGACGCTGTTCTCGTTCGCCCTTATTCTGGGCACCCTGGCAGTCTTGCGAATCGTCGCGGCCAAACGGGCGTTGTAACGGGAGAAGGCCATGGCGAGCGTCACCGTGCTGGATCATCCCCTGCTGCGC
>CAXTXZ010000574.1:0-2974 GCA_964248015.1 uncultured Rhodopila sp.
CCATGCTCCTGGCGTTGATCCAGATCTGTTCAAGGCAGCCGTAGGCAGCATGGATTGCGAAAGCCAAAAAATCCATCGCGCTTGCTGCCCGAGCGGCTGGAAGCGCCGTACCTGCGGATCGACACCATCGAGCAGGCGCTGCGCGCGTGCGGCACGCTGCCGGATGGCGTGGTGACGGAAGGCTGCGCCATTGCCTGTCACGTGGCTGAGGAAAACCTTCGCGTCGCCAGCACGGTTGTCGCTGATTCGGTCAATCCCCTGACGGTGACCCGCGATGCCTGGGCCGCGGTCGCAAATCACGCCGAAGTCCCCATGGTGGAAATCGAAGTCATTTGCTCCAACGCCGTGGAACATCGGCATTGCAGTGAAAGCCGAACAAGCGACGTTCCCGGCCTGGCGCCGCAGACATGGGAGGCGTTGCGGCGACGCGCGCATGAACCGTGGGACAGGCCGCATGTCATCCTGGACACGGCAACACGGACGGCGCAGGCGTGCGCCGAGCGCCTGCTTGCCATGCTGACGGCCAACCCGCGAGGCACGGCGGGCGAGGGCGCTTAATTGTCGCTACGCAACATTCGATTGTTGGCGGCAATCGCCAGAGGGCAGGATACGGAACACCTCTCGCAGCGCGTTGCTGGCAGAGGTGCTCCATAGAACTTGGCGTGTGCTTATCTTCTCTTGATTTCGTTACGCCGAAATTGGCACCCAGATTTCGAAGCCACCTGTTCCCGTATGTGAATTGAAATGTTCATCGTAACGCTCGAACTGAGGGCCACCTGCTATCTGGTAGCCTGATTTCGGCAGCCAAGTGTTGAAGATCGCGAGGTATGTGGCGCGTATTGTCGAAATATGAGCGGCATGAGCAAATACCGCGTAACGTTGTTCGGCAATTGCAACCCGCGCAAAGTTGGCGGGCAGTCCCGTGAAATCCGAGACCTCGACGCCGGCGCTATAGTCGAAGCCGCCAGTGTCGTCGGTATTGTAACAAACGCCATAGGTGACGTTGCCCACCTGCCCAGGGACATGGCCGATATGGGGGCTAAAACGCTGCCACAGCGCCGGAATGCCCGACGTGTTCTCACTTGAGAATCGTTCCTCAAGTCCCGCCACCAGAAGCGCTCGGCCGTTCTCCAGCCTGGGCGCTTGTAAAACCGTGCCTGTACTGTTGTTCATTTGAAAAGCCTCCACCAGCGAAAGTCCGGTTATTGTCCCGCCGGACCGTACCCGTTCCGGCGTTACGCCAAATTGCTCGCGGAACGCCCGCGTGAACGCCTCGTGCGAGCCGTATCCCACGTCCAGCGCCAAGGTCAGGATATCCGGCGCTCCGTCAGCCAAAAGCCGAGCGGCTTCGCTTAGTCGCCTGCCTCGGACGTATTGCATGACCGAGAAGCCGGTCGTCATGCCGAACGCCCGCGCCATGTGAAACCGAGATACGCCGGCGGTCGCGGCAATCTCGGTCAGCGTCAGTTCCCCCGCGAAGTGGCTTTCAATAAACCATAACGCTTTTGCCACCGGGTTCATGGCTTGCCTCCGCGCTAAGACATATCCTCCTTCCAGGCCGCCCGCTTGATCGGGGTTGCGCGCAGCCGCGACGCCCGGCAAGGGGATGCGATGATCATCCCAAGCCAGCCGCAGACCACCGCCGCCGTCGCCGCGCATTACGATGAACTCGACGGCTTCTACCGCGAGATCTGGGGCGAGCATGTCCACCACGGCTATTGGGCCACCGGACGGGAAACGCCGGAGGACGCTGTCGTGGCGCTAGTGGAGCGGCTGGCCAATTGCCTGCGCCTGGCGACTGGCCAGCGCATCTGCGACATCGGCTGCGGCTATGGCGCCACCGCCGCGCTGTTGGCGGAGCGCCATTCACTGCATGTCACGGGCGTGACGGTTTCCGCCGCGCAGGCCGCGCGGGCAAGGCTTCCGGCGCGCGGCAGTGTCAACGTCCGGCAACAAGACTGGCTGACCAACGATTTCCCGGCGAGTGTCTTCGATCGGTCCTACGCCATCGAAAGCTCCGAGCACATGCCGGACAAGCAACGTTTTTTCAACGAGGCGTTTCGCACCCTGAAACCGGGCGGCCTGTTCGCGGTCTGTGCGTGGCTGGCCTGTGACGCCCCCCGGCCTTGGGAAAAACGCTGTTTGCTCGAACCGATCTGCCGCCACGGCCGCCTGCCGGGGATGGGCAACGAGGCTGATTACCGCGGCTTTGCCCAACAGGCAGGCTTCGAAGTGGTCGGAATTGACGACCTTAGTGAAAAGGTCAGCCAGACGTGGTCGATTTGCCTGCGGCGAAGCCTTGCCGCCGTCGCGACGAAGCCTCGGTACTTGCGCTTTCTTCTCGACCGGAACGCCGGCAATCGGGTCTTCGCATGGGTAATGGTACTGATCATGATCGCCTATCGGACCCATTCCATGCGCTACTGCCTGCTGGTGTTCCGGCGCCCGGACATCAGCGCCCATGTAGCCGTTGAAAGCTTGGCTACAGGCAACCATGCCCGTGCGGAAGCTCGACTTGAATCGGCAATCAGGGCCCGCTTGCCGGAGATCAATTGAGCAGGCGGGCAAGGACCAAGCCAAGGCTGGCTATCGGGACCAGCATCTGCACGGGACGAAGCCGCTGGAAGTAGCGGGGGGCCTCGCCTTGCCGGGCGGCGATCGGGTCATAAATGGCCATTGTCGCGTAGCCAAGCGTTTGCAGCGCCAGGGACGGCGCGGCCCAAGGTGAGAGCAGGGATGCGACGCCAAGCACGAACAGCCAGAGCATGGTGGCAAGCTGGGACAGGACAGGGCCACCTTCCTGACGAAAGCTGAGCCCACGGCGGACGCCGGACAGGAAACAAAGCACGGCGCCTGACCAGACAATTGTCAGGCGCACAGCGAGGGCGGCGCCGTTCGCGCGCAGCAGCCAGCATGCCAGCGCGCCCGCCACGATCGGGACCATCGCGGCGTAGGCAAGCACCAGGCTTTCCCA
>CAXTXZ010000575.1:0-2970 GCA_964248015.1 uncultured Rhodopila sp.
ACAAGGACGTCGCCGCCTTCGCCATCCTGATCATCGCGCTGATCTTCCTGCCCACGGGCATCCTCGGCCGAGCGGAGGTGGAAAAGGTATGAAGCGCCGCTCCCTCACCTGCGCCATGGCAGCGCCTCAAGCATGAGCCCCTTCCGCGATGCCTTTCTTTCCGCCCTTGTGGCTTTCGGCCTGTTCGCCCCGCTCATCGGCCTGCTGACCACCAGCGGCGACCGAGGCCTGACGCTCCAGGCCCGACCCCTCGCCACCGCCATCGTCGTTGCCGCCGTCTTCTTCGGCCGCCTGCTCATTCTGTCCTACCGGGGCCGCCACGTCCGCGCCGAACCCAGCCGCGCCACGGCAGAGCGTCTCAAGCAAGCCGGCAAGTTCGTCGCTCCCCTGCTCATCGTCGCCGCCCTGGCGCTGCCGTTCACCGGCTCGCGCTACTACGTCGACCTCGGCACCCTTGTGCTGACCTACATCATGCTGGGCTGGGGCCTGAACATTGTGGTCGGCCTCGCCGGCCTGCTCGACCTCGGCTACGTCGCCTTCTACGCGGTCGGCGCCTATTCCTACGCCATCCTCGCGACCACCTTCGACCTGGGCTTCTGGACCTGCCTCCCCCTCGCCGGCATCCTCGCCTCCTTCGCTGGCCTCCTGCTTGGCTTTCCCGTCCTGCGCCTGCGCGGCGACTACCTCGCCATCGTCACCCTTGGCTTCGGCGAAATCATCCGCATCGTGCTGAACAACTGGGTGTCCCTCACCAACGGCCCCAACGGCATCACCGGCATCCCCCGCCCCACCCTGTTCGGCCTGCGATTCAGCATGGACGAGGGCCACGACACCTTCGCCGGCTACTTCAACATTGAACCCGAAACGATCCAGCGCGTCATCTTCCTGTACTACGTCATCTTCGGCCTCGCCTTGCTGACCAACTGGGTCACCCTGCGCCTGCGCCGCATGCCGCTCGGACGCGCCTGGGAAGCCCTGCGCGAGGACGAGGTCGCCTGCCGCTCCCTGGGCATCAACGTCCGCAACACCAAGCTCACGGCCTTCGCCATAGGCGCGGGCTTCGGTGGCCTCGCCGGCGCTTTCTTCGCCACCCGCCAGGCCTTCATCAGCCCCGAAAGCTTCACCTTCATCGAATCCGCCACCGTCCTCGCCATCGTCGTCCTCGGCGGCCTGGGCAGCCAGCTTGGCGTCGCCCTGGCCGCCATCGCCATGGTCGGCGGGCTGGAGGTGCTGCGCGACTTCCTGTCCTGGCTGGGCGACCAGATGAACAGCCCGTTCTTCGCCGGCATCGCGGGCCAACTGCCGCTCTACCGCATGCTGATCTTCGGCCTCGCCCTCGTCATCATGATGGTCCTCCGCCCCCGAGGCCTCGTCTCCGGCCGCACCCCCACCGTCGCGCTGACCAAGGTCAAGGAAATCGCTCCCGAACTCGTGGCCGAAGGCCGCACCTGATGCTGGAGGTCGCCGGCCTGACCATGCGCTTCGGCGGCCTGAAGGCCGTTGACACCCTAAGCTTCCAGGCCCGCGCCAGCGACATCACCGCCGTTATCGGTCCCAACGGCGCTGGCAAGACCACCGTCTTCAACTGCATCACCGGCTTCTACCGCCCCACCGAGGGCTCCATCGTCCTGACCCACCCGAACAGCGCGACGTTCCCCCTGCAACGCATGCCCGGCCACCGCATCGCCTCCGCCGCCAAGGTCGCCCGCACCTTCCAGAACATTCGTTTGTTCGCCGGCATGACCGTCCTGGAGAACCTGCTGGTCGCCCAGCACAACAGCCTGATGGCCGCCACCGGCTTCGGTGTCCTCGCCGTCCTGGGCCTTGGCCGCTACCGCTCCGCCGAGGCCGCCGGCATGGAAAAAGCCCGCCTGTGGCTCGACGCCATCGGCCTGACCGCCCGCGCCGACGATCCGGCCGGCGCCTTGCCCTACGGCGCGCAACGCCGGCTGGAAATCGCCCGCGCCATGTGCATCGACCCCGTCCTGCTCTGCCTCGACGAACCCGCCGCCGGCCTCAACCCCCGCGAGTCCGAGGAACTGAACCAGCTTCTGCTCCGCATCCGCGCCACCGGCTGCTCCCTGCTGCTGATTGAGCACGACATGGGCGTTGTCATGCGCATCTCGGACCACATCGTCGTGCTGGACCACGGCAAGAAGATCGCTGACGGCGCCCCCGCCAAGATCCGCGCCGACCCCGCCGTGATCGCCGCCTACTTGGGCGAAGGCGACGAAGACGAGGCGCCCGCCGCATGACCGCCTTTCTGACCCTGTCCGGCGTCACCGCCTTCTACGGCGCCATCCAGGCCCTGCGCGGCATTGACCTGACGGTGGAGCAGGGCGAGATCGTTACTTTGATAGGAGCGAACGGCGCCGGCAAATCCACCCTGATGATGACCATCTGCGGCAACCCGCGCGCCCGCTCCGGCTACATCGTCCACGACGCCCAGGACATCACTCGGTTGCCCACCCACGAAATCATGCGCCGGGGCATCGCCCAGGCCCCCGAAGGCCGCCGCATCTTCGGCCGCATGACTGTCTACGAAAACCTGCTGATGGGCGCCGAGGTCGCCGGCTGCACCGACATCCCCGCCTTGCTGAACCAGGTCTTCACCCTGTTCCCCCGCCTGAACGAACGCATCGGCCAACGCGGCGGCACCCTGTCAGGCGGGGAGCAGCAGATGCTGGCAATCGGCCGGGCGTTGATGTCGCGGCCGTCGTTGTTGCTGCTGGACGAACCCTCCCTGGGATTGGCGCCCTTGGTCGTGCGGCAGATCTTCGGCGCGATCCGCGAACTGAACCGCGCCACGGGACTGACCGTGCTGCTGGTCGAACAGAACGCCTACCAGGCCCTGCGACTGGCGCACCGGGGCTATGTGCTGGTAAACGGCTCGATCACCATGGCCGGCACCGGAGCGGAACTGCTGGCTCGACCGGAGATCCGGGCGGCATATCTGGAAGGTGGTCACGC
>CAXTXZ010000576.1:0-2961 GCA_964248015.1 uncultured Rhodopila sp.
GGCGCCGGCACCTACCACCAAGTGACCGCGGCTAGCTCCAAATTTCAATTAGCCTTACTTTAGAGCATCGTGCGCGCTTTTGCCAAATGTCATTCTGGCGCCCCCGAAAAGAGCTTTCGCCATGTTCGCTCCTCAACCCGCCACACAGCCAGGCCAGCACCGGAACCGCCAGTTCGCGCGGCGCGACAGGGCTGGCTTGAGCCGGCGCCTTGGCGCTTCATGAGGGCGCTGTCATCCCTGGTCGCGACGCCGGGCGCCGCGTCGGCGCGCTACATTGACCCGGCGTTCCCTGCCCAGCCCATTGTTCTCCACGCCGCTCGGCCTTTCGCGTGGCATGCCGGGATGCCGGTGGTGTTCCTGCATCATGGGGTGAGGCGCAACGGCGGCGATTACCGCGACTACTGGTTGCCGCATGTCGATCCGGGAGGCGTGCTGGCGATCTCGATCGAATTTCCTGAAGAGAGCTTTCCGGAATACCTCTGGTACAATTTCGGCAACCTGCATGCCAAGGATGGCACGCCGGTTCCCAGGTCGGCATGGACGTTCGGCGTTGACTCCCGGCTTTTCGCGGCGCTTCGCGCCCAGGGCATAACGACGACGCGGCGGTATGGCCTGTTTGGGCACTCGGCGGGCGGGCAGTACGTGCATCGCATGCTGTCTTTCGGCTATCGCGACAAGGTGACGGTCGCCGTTTCGGCGAACGCCGGCACCTATGCGATGCCCGACCTGGCGATCGACTGGCCATGGGGCCTGGGATCGACGGATGTCAGCGTTGCCGACCTGCCCGCCCTGCTTGGCTTTCCGCTGACTGTCATGGCGGGAACCAGGGACACGAAGACGACGGGCCGGTTCTTTCCGCGCGGCCCCAAGGCTTTGCGGCAAGGCGCCACGCGACATGCCCGCGCGCATGCCTACTTTGCTGAAGGCAAGGCCGCGGCCGACAGGTTGCGCGTCCCGTTCGCCTGGACATTGATCGATGTGCGGGATGTCGGGCACGATGGACGAGGCATGACGGACGCGGCGGCGCCCTTGATCATCCAGGGGCTTCGGCGCGAGGCCACTCTCCACAACGATCCCTGATACGGCCATGGCACGTCACAGTCCAGTTGGGACCGCGACGTGCCATGGCTCATTGTTGCAAGCAGATCCACGCCTCCGGACCTTTCGGCCCTTTGGCGATCTGCTATAGCATTGCCCGATTGCGGCCTGATGTCGCAGGAAGGGGACGCAAGGGATGGCTCAGATGAAGCGGCGGCACGTGTTGAAATCGGCGGCGGCTTCCGTCGCGCTCGCGGCGCCGCGCATCGGCAGGGCGGAGGCAGCGAAAACGGTCACGTTTGTGCCGCACGCCGACCTGGCATCTCTTGATCCGGTCTGGACCACGGCGGACATCACCCGGAACTACTCCCTGGCGGTTTTCGACACGCTGTATGGCTATGACGCCCAGTTCCAGGTGCAGCCGCAGATGGTCGAGGGCCACCGGGTCGAGGAAGACGGCAAGACCTGGGAACTGACGCTGCGGGACGACCTGGCGTTCCATGACGGGCAGAAGGTGCTGGCGCGGGATTGCGTCGCGACAATCCAGCGTTTCGCCAAAAGGAACCCGTTCGGCCAGGCGCTGATGACGCGGGTGGACGAGGTCCATGCCCCATCGGACCGCACGATCCGTTTCCGGCTCAAGCAGCCCTTCCCGCTTCTGCCGAATGCCCTGGCCGAGGTCTACTGCGCCATCATGCCGGCTCGGCTGGCCGAAACCGATCCCATGAAGCAAATCCCGGAGGCGATCGGCAGCGGGCCGTTCAAGTTCATGGCGGATGAGCGCATCCCCGGCTCGCGCGTCGTGTTCAGCAAGAACACAGGCTATGTCCCACGTGGCAAAGGCGTGGCGAGCTTCAACGCCGGACCCAAGATCGTCAACGTCGAGCGTGTCGTGTGGAACTTTATCCCCGATCCCGCGACGGCCTCGGCGGCCTTGCAGCAGGGGGAGGTGGATTGGTGGGAAAACCCCAGCCTGGACCTGATCCCGCAGATAAAGACCTACAAGGACATCACCCTGACGGTGAAGGACCGCACCGGCGAGATGGGGTGCCTGCGCTTCAACCATTTGCTGCCGCCGTTCAACAACGCGGCGATCCGGCGGGTGGTTGTCGCGGCCATCGACCAGAAGGAGGTCATGGAAGCTGTCGCCGGCGCGGAACCGTCGCTCTACAAGACAGATGTCGGGCTGTTCGTGCCGGGCACGCCGATGGCCAGCGCGGCGGGCGTGGAGATCACGCGTGGACCGAAAGACTATGCCAAGCTGGCGAAGGACCTGGCGGCGGCGGGCTACAATGGCGAGAAGATCGTTGTCCTAGCGGCCACCACCATCCCGACCATCTGGGCCGAGGCGCAGGTCGCGACCGACATGCTGGGCAAGATCGGCTTCAACGTGGATCTGCAATCCATGGAATGGGGCTCGGTGGTGCAGCGGCGGGCCAGCCGCGAGCCGATCGACAAGGGCGGATGGAACATCTTCTACACATGGCTTGGCGGGTTCGGCAACATATCGCCGGCGCCGAATATTTCCATCCGAGGCAATGGGTTGGAGGCTTGGTTCGGCTGGCCGAGCAACGAGGCGATCGAGAAACTGTACAGCGCCTGGTTTGACGCGCCCGACGTGGCGGCGCAGCACAAGATCTGCGAGGCGATGCAGGTCGCGTTCTGGCAAAACCCCACTTACGCGCCGCTGGGGATGTATGACCAGCCCACGGCTTTCCATAAGTACATGCGGGATGTGCCAGAGGGGTGGCCGCAGTTCTATGGGCTGAAGAAGGATGTTTAGCCTTGGGCGGGCCGGTTGGCCGCCCTGCCCTACCGCCTGATCGCCATGACGATGCGGTTGGTGTTCGTCCCGCCGCGGTTGTTGCTCACTCCCCAGCAATTCGCGGTCTTGGTGAAGTCCTGCTGGTTCACCATCACGCC
>CAXTXZ010000577.1:0-2961 GCA_964248015.1 uncultured Rhodopila sp.
CGTTCGCGTTTCGGCACGGAAGTCACCGACGCGGAGATCAAGCAGGCGCTGGCGGCGGAGATCGCGTCGATCCTGTCTCCCGTCGCCGTGCCGCTGACGCTTGATCCCGCGCTGAAGCCGCATGTCGTGCTGGTTGTCGGGGTCAACGGCACGGGCAAGACGACGACGATCGGCAAGCTGGCGCAGGCTTACCGCGATGGCGGCAAACGGGCGGTGATCGCCGCCGGTGACACGTTCCGGGCGGCGGCAGTGGAACAGTTGCAGGTGTGGGGCGACCGGACGGGGACGCCGGTTGTCGCGGGCGGGCCGAACGCCGACTCAGCCGGGCTGGCGTTCGACGCCTTGCCGAAGGCGAAGGGGCTGGGGGCCGACGTGCTGCTGATCGACACGGCGGGACGGCTGCCCACCAAGGCGGCGCTGATGGAGGAGTTGGCGAAGATCATCCGGGTGCTGCGCAAGCAGGATCCGACGGCGCCGCACACGGTGCTTTTGGTGCTGGACGCAACGACCGGGCAGAACGCCGTGCAGCAGGTGAAAGCGTTCAAGGACATGGTGAACGTGACCGGCCTGGTGGTGACCAAGCTGGACGGAAGCGCGCGGGGCGGGATCGTGGTGGCGCTGGCGGAAACGTTTGGCCTTCCCGTCCACGCGGTCGGCGTGGGGGAAAAAGCAGGGGATTTGCGGCCGTTCGACGCCGAGGACTTCGCACGCGGCCTGGTTGGCGCGGAGACGGCTGACTGATTGCGGGTGATATGACTTTTTCGTTCGAGGGCCGCCTGATGAAATTGGCCTGCGTGCTTGGCGAGGCCACGCTTACGGTTCTTGTGCAGGCCAGGGGCTGGCTGTCACATCCGGCCAGAGCGGATGTGGCCTGAGGAATGACCGAACCCAAAGCGCATGGAGGGCCAGCTTCCGCTGGCTGGCTTCCCGCCCCGCGTCACTAGAGCGCTTTCCGTTCGCATTGGCTCACGAAAACGTTCTAGCACATTGTTTTCACGAGCATCTTCACCTGTTCAGATAAACTATCTGAACAAGATCCGCTCTAGCCCGCTGCCTGGCAAGCTCAGTAGGTCCGGACGACGCGGTACAGCGCCGGGTAGGCTTCAGGCCGGACCGCGCCGTCCGGCACCGGGTTCTTGGCAAAAGCGGCTTGATAGAGTTCCTCGCTTTCCCACTGCGCGATGTTGACGAAGCTGAAATGCGCGTCCGGTCGCATCGCCTGGTGCAAGGTGGCCGAAATGAAGCCCGGCGCGCCCTGCACGGCCTCGGCTGTTTGCGACCAGGTCTTGAGAAATGCTTCCTCCCGGCCGGGCGGAACCACAAAAGGGTTGACAAGGGTCACGGGCATGAAAGGTGCTCTATTTTGGGTTGCACATTCACGAAGGTTGCTTGCCGACCAGCAGACCACGTTGCACGGCCGGACGTTCCGCGATCGTGGCGTGCCAACGGTTGACATGCGGCGCGCGGCCCAGGTCGAGGCCAATGAAGCCGAAGGCGTTCACCCAGGGCCAGGTTGAGATGTCGGCGATCGAGTAGGCGTCGCCGGCGAGGTAGGGTGCCTCCGCCAGACGGCGGTCGAGCACGCCCAGAAGCCGATCGGCCTCGTCCTTGTAGCGCTTGGTCGCGGCGGGGGCGGACGTGTCGGCGCGCGTCCAGTAGCCGGCCTGGCCGAACATCGGCCCCACGCCAGCCATCTGGAACATCAGCCATTGCAGCGTGTTCATCCGGGTCGCGGGGTCAGCGGACAGGAACTGCCCCGACTTCTCGGCAAGGTAGATCAGGATCGCGCCCGATTCGAAGACGGTGACGGGACCGCCGCCGTAGCCATCCTTGTCCACGATCGCTGGAATCTTGCCGTTCGGGTTGATCGCCAGGTAATCGGGCGTCTTCTGCTCGCCCTTGGAGAAGTCCAGCACGTGCGGCTCGTAGACGAGCGCGGTTTCCTCCAGCATGATCGCAGCCTTCTGGCCGTTTGGGGTGCCAGCTACATACAGATCGATCATTGTTTGCTCCGGTTCACGGTGGTCATGCGGCAAGTGCCTGAAGCAGCGCGGCGGTGTCAAAGTAGTAGGGCCGGACCTCGGCGATTTTGCCGCCGATGACCCGGAACGTCTCGGCGACGCGCATGTCGACTGGCCGGCCAGTTGGCACGGCGGTTGCCGTCATGCGGGACAGGCTGACGACCTGGCCGCCGGACAGGGCGTAGCTCAGCTCCATGGACCGCACGTTTCGCCATGCCGCCGCGAAACCGGCAAGCGCCGCGCGGAAGCCGTCGTGGCCGCGATGCAGGCCGCCGTATGGGAGGGAAGCGGGAACGTCGATAAATCCGTCCGTGGCGACCGTTGCCAGCAGCGCCGCCTCGTCCTGGTGCGCCGCGGCGAAGTAGGCCCTCACGACGTCGATTGGGCTGGCGGCGCTCACAACAGCCCGCCGGTGACGGGCAGCACCTGGCCGGTGATCCAGCGTGCTCCGTCCGAGCAGAGGAAAGCGACCACGTCGGCGATGTCCTCGGGCTTGCCGAGCCGCCCGAGCGGGGTCATGCCGATGATCTGGGACAGCGCCTCGTCGGGCACGGCATCATGGAAGCCACTTGTGTCGGTCGCGCCGGGGATGATGACGTTGGCGGTGATGCCGCGTGCGCCGACCTCCTTGGACAGGCCGAGCACCAGGGCCTGCAGCGCGGCCTTGCTGGCCGATATCACGGCGCGGTTGGGCTGCGCCTGCACGACGTAGGGGGTCGAGAAGGCGATGACCCGGCCCCCGTCGCGCAGCAGCGGCACGCCGTGTCGCAGCAGGCGGAAGTTGGCGCGGGCGTTGATGGCGAAGATGTCATCGAACTGCTGCTCGTCCGTGTCGACCAGGGGCGCGGCGAGCAGCGGAGCACCCGCGTTCAGGATCAGGATGTCGAGGCCGCCGAAAGCCTGCTTGGCCACGTCCAACAGATGCGGGACGGCATCGGCT
>CAXTXZ010000578.1:0-2954 GCA_964248015.1 uncultured Rhodopila sp.
CGCCCGAGATCGCGCAAGATAGCACAAACGCGATCAGCTTGTAGTCGTCGGTGCGGTACCCCAGCGATGTCGCCCGTGGCTCGTTCTCGCGGATGCCTTTCAGCACCTGCCCGAACGGCGAGTGGATGATGCGGTGCACCAGCAGGAAGCCGCCCAGGAATATGGCCGACACGACCCAGTACATCGTCATGTCGTTCGACAGGTCGATGAAGCCGAGAAGATGCCCGCGCGGCACTTGCTGGATGCCGTCCTCGCCCCCGGTGAACGACGCTTCCAGGCAGAAGAAGTAAACCATCTGCGCCAGCGCCAGGGTGATCATGGCGAAATAGATGCCCGACCGGCGTATCGCCAGGAAGCCAAGCACCAGGCCCAGCGCCGCGCCCGTCAGCCCGCCGAAGATGATGGCGACGCCGGCATCCAGGTGCCACGTCTTCATCGTCCACGCGGTGACATAGGCCCCCATGCCGAAGAACGCCGCATGGCCGAAGGACAGCAGCCCGACATAGCCCAGCATCAGGTTGAAGGCGATGGCGAACAGCGCCGCGCACAGCACCCGCATCAGGAACACCGGGTACAGCACGAACGGGCAGGCCGCGATGAGCACGACCATCACCACGAAGGCGATGGCCTGCGCGCGGGAAAATCCGAACATCTCAGGCGGCCCTTCCAAAAAGGCCGCGCGGCTTGACCAGCAAGACGATGACCATGACGACGAACACCACGGTGGCGGACGCCTGCGGATAGAACACCTTGGTCAGCCCCTCGATCACGCCCAGGCCGAACCCGGTGATGATCGAACCCAGGATCGACCCCATGCCGCCGATCACCACGACCGCGAACACGGTGTTGATGAAGTTGCTCCCCATGTTGGGGTTCACCGAGTAGATCGGCGCGGCCAGCACGCCGGCGAACGCCGCCAGGGCGACGCCGCCGCCATAGGTCAGCGTGATCAGCCGGGGCACGTTCACGCCGAACGCCTGCACCAGGGGGGCGTTCTCCGTCCCGGCCCGCAGCGTCGCCCCCAGCGGCGTCTTCTCGATGATCAGCCACGTGCCGAAGCAGACCGCCGCCGCCGCCAGCACGACCCAGGCCCGGTACTTCGGCATGTACATGTAGCCGAGGTTGACCGCGCCTTGCAGCACGGCGGGAATGCGGTACGGCAGCCCGGAGCTGCCGTAAGCGTTGCGGAACAAGCCCTCGATCACCAGCGCCAGCCCGAAGGTCAGCAGCAGGCCGTACAAGTGGTCAAGCTTGTAAAGCCGGCTGATGATCGTCTTCTCCAGCACGATGCCGAACGCGCCGATGATCAGCGGCGCCAGGATCAGCGCGGGGAAATACCCGATGCCCGCATAATTCAGCAGCATCCACGACGCGAACGCGCCCATCATGAACAGCGCGCCATGCGCGAAGTTGATGATGTTGAGCATGCCGAAGATAACCGCCAGCCCAAGCGACAGGCAGGCGTAGAACGCGCCGTTGATAAGGCCGAGCGTCGCCTGACCCAGTATCGCTGAAACCGATATGGTGGTGCCGAACAGGGTGAAGCTGTAGCCCAGCAGTGAACTCATGCGACAGGTGCCCTTTGCGTTGCGCGCCGGCTTGTCCGGGTTCCCAGGCGTCAGGCCTTGACCAGGCTGCAATGCCCTTCCGCCAGCGGGCGCCAGGCCTCGTCGGCCGGCGTGGTGACCTTGAGCTTGTAGTAATCCCACGGCCCCTTGCTTTCTTTCGGCGTCTTCACCTCGAACAGGTAGGCCGGCACCATGTTGCGGCCATCCTCGCGGATCTTGCTCTTGCCGAAGCACTCGTCCTCGACCGGCATCGCCTTCATCCGGTTGACCGTGGCGACGCCGTCCTTCTTCGCCTCGGCCGCGCCCATGTCGGCGACCGCCTTCAGGTAGTGCAGCGTCGCCGAGTAGCAGCCGGCCTGGGTCATGTTCGGGTAGTTGTTCGGCGTCTTCGGCAGCACCCGCTTGGTGAAGGCGCGCGTCCCCTCGTTCAGGTCCCAGTAGAAGCTCTCGGTCAGGTTCAGCCCGCCCGCCGTCTCCAGGCCCAGCGCATGCACGTCGTTGATGAACATCAGCAGCGCCGCGATCTGCATCGAGGAGTTCAGCCCGAACTCATGCGCCTGCTTGATCGAGTTCACCGTGTCGGCGCCGGCATTCGCCAGCCCCAGCACCTTCGCCCCGCTCGACTGCGCCTGCACCAGGAACGAGGAGAAATCCGTCGTGCCGGGGAACGGGTAGAGCGCCGAACCCAGCACCTTGCCGCCCGCCGCCTTCACCAGCGCCGAGGTGTCGTCCTGCAACTGCTTGCCGAACGCGTAGTCGGCGGTGATGAAAAACCAACTGTCGCCGCCCGCCTTCACCATCGCCCCGCCGGTCGACTTCGACAGCATGTACGTGTCGTAGCACCAGTGAATGAAGTTCGGCGAGCACTGCGCGCCGGTCAGCGCCGAGGTCGCCGCGCCGGTGTTCAGGTAAACCTTGTTCTTCTCCCGCACCACCGACTGCAACGCCAGTGCGACGGACGATGTCGGCACATCCAGCAGCATGTCGACGCCATCCCGGTCGAACCATTGCCGCGTGATCGACACCGCCAGGTCAGGCTTGTTCTGGTGGTCGGCCGTGACGACCTCGACGTTCAGCCCCTTGGCGGCGACGCCGAAATCCTCCAGCGCCTGCTTGGCGCAGACCACCGACGTGAGGCCCCCGGTGTTCGTGTAAGGCCCGGACTGATCATTCAGCACGCCGATCTTGATGGTCGGCGCCTGCGCCCGCGCGGGACGCGCCAGCGGCAGCGCGGCGGCCAAGGCTGCCGTCTGCAAGGCGGAACGACGTGTCAGTTTCATCAACCCATCCCCTATGTCGTGATCAGAAGGCCGCCTGCCCATGGCCGTCGCGCGGTTGCCGCCGCCACGGGCTCGACAGCCTGTGCCCAGGCGTCACCGGCCCTGC
>CAXTXZ010000579.1:0-2952 GCA_964248015.1 uncultured Rhodopila sp.
CTGGTCAACAATGTCGGCGGCGCGCGCAACGCCAGGCTGTGGGAGATGACCGCCGAAACCTGGGATTTCACCATCCGGCTCAACCTGCGCTCCGCGTTCCTCTGCACCCGCGCGGCCTCCCGCATCATGATCAGGCAACGCGCCGGCGCGATTGTCTGCCTGTCGTCGGGCGCGCGGGAGGGCACTCCCTGGACCGCGCACCACGCCGGCGGAGCAGCCTATTCCGCGGCAAAAGCCGGCATCCACGGCTTCATCCGCGACGCGGCGCTGGAGCTTGGCGAACACAACGTCCGGATCAACGCCGTCGCCCCCGGACCCATCGACACCGAGCGCACCGCCGGAGCCTTCGAGGCCATGCGCGAACCCGTCGAGTATAGTCCGTATCGCTTGGTGCCGTTGCGCCGCATCGGCAAGCCGCGCGAGATCGCCGACGCCGTGCTGTACCTCGCGTCCGACGAGGCCAGCTACGTCACCGGCACAACCTTGAATGTGGCAGGCGGACGATAAGGGGTTTGGTCGGAGCGGCGGGATTCGAACCCACGACCCCCAGTCCCCCAGACTGATGCGCTACCAGGCTGCGCTACGCTCCGACCGTGCGAAGGCGTCCTCTACCAGCCCCCGCGCCGCCCCGCAATGCAGCTATGGCGTTTCAGCGGCGCCGGCCCAACATGCGGCATCATGATCGCCTTCGCCGCCCTGCTGGAGCGCCTGGTCTTCACGCCGTCGCGCAACGCCAAGATCGCGCTGCTGCGGCGCTATTTCACCTCGCAGCCCGACCCTGACCGCGGCATCGGGCTGGCCGCGATCACCGGCGAGCTGTCCTTCACCGCCGCCAAATCCGGGCTGATCCGCGACTTGGCGGCCTCGCGCACCGATCCCGTGCTGTTCGACTGGTCCTATGACTATGTTGGCGACCTGGCCGAAACCGTCGCGCTGATCTGGCCCGCACGCGGTTCGGCGGCCGAGCCGCCCGGCTTGGCCGAGGTGGTCGAAACCCTGCGAACCACGCCGAAAGCGGCTTTGCCCGGCCTGGTCGCCGAGTGGCTGGACTGCGCGGACGCCTCCACCCGCCTGGCGCTGCTGAAGCTGATCACCGGCAGCCTGCGCGTCGGCGCATCCGGCCGGCTGGCGAAGATCGCGCTGGCCGAGATCGGCGGCGTCAGCGCCGACGATGTCGAGGAAGTCTGGCACGGCCTCGCGCCGCCCTATGACGGGCTGTTCGCCTGGCTGGAGGGCAGGGGGCCGAAACCCGATCCCGCCGACGCGCCGGTGTTCCGCCCGCCCATGCTGGCGCATCCCCTGGAAGCCCCGGACATCGCCGCCCTGCATCCCGAGGACTGGCGGGCGGAATGGAAATGGGACGGCATCCGGGTGCAGCTTGTCGGGACAACCGGCGGCAGGCGGCTGTACTCGCGCGGCGCGGACGACATCTCCGGGGCCTTCCCGGAGATCGTCGCCGCGATGGAGTTCCACGCCGTGCTGGATGGCGAACTGCTGGTCATCCGCGACGGCATCGTCGCCCCCTTCGCCGACCTGCAGCAGCGCCTGAACCGCAAGGCGGTCACCGCCAGGATCATGGAGCAGTACCCCGTCGCGGTCCGCCTCTACGACCTGTTGTTCGACGGCGTCGAAGACCTGCGCGGCTTGCCGTTCGACCAGCGCCGGGAGCGCCTGGAAGCCTGGCTGGCCCACGTGCGCCCCGCGCGCATGGACCTGTCGCCGCTGATCCGCTTCGGTTCGCTGCCCGAACTGATGGTGCTGCGCGACGGGGCGCGCGCCGCCTCGATCGAGGGCCTGATGCTGAAGCGCGGCGACAGCCCATACCTGCCGGGCCGGGTCAAGGGCCAGTGGTGGAAGTGGAAGCGCGATCCGCTCACGGTCGATGTGGTGCTGATGTACGCGCAGCGTGGCCACGGCAAGCGCAGCAGCTTCTACTCGGACTACACGTTTGGGCTTTGGCGAGGCAACGAGCTGGTGCCCGTCGGCAAGGCTTATTTCGGCTTCACCGACCAGGAACTGGTGTTCCTCGACCGCTGGATACGCAACAACACGACGGCGCGCTTCGGCCCGGTGCGCGAGGTGGAAAAAACAATGGTGCTCGAAGTGGCGTTCGACGCGGTGCAGTTGTCGAACCGCCACAAATCCGGCATCGCCATGCGCTTTCCCCGGCTGGCCCGCATCCGCGCCGACAAGCCCGCCGCCGAGGCCGACCAACTGGAAACCCTGATGGCCCTGGTCGAGGATAGGACCCCCGTCGATTGACCCCGGCGATCCCGCATGCTGCCCTGTCCGAAACATCCGGGGACATGCCATGGCCTTGACGATCAACACGACAAAGCAACGCCTGAAAGCCGGCAAGATGGCCCTCGGCTTCGGCGTGCATCACCTGCGCACCGTCGCGACCCCGGTGCTGGCCGCCGCCACCGGCCATGACTGGATGTTCATCGACGGCGAGCACGGCGCGTTCACGATCCAGGAAACCACCCAGCTCTGCATCGCCGCCTTGCCGACCGGCGTCACCCCCATCGTCCGCGTCTGCGCCGGCGCGCTCGACGAGGCGACCCGCGCCCTCGACAACGGCGCGCTCGGCATTGTCGTCCCCCACGTGGACACGGCCGCGCAGGCCCAGCGCATCGCCGACGCCTTCCATTATCCGCCGATGGGCCACCGAAGCTGGGGCGGACCCCCGGCGGCCTACGGATACCAGCCGCCCGCGACAGCCGAGGCGCAGGCCGCCATCAACGCCGAGATCCTGACGGTCGTGATGCTGGAAAGCCCCGAAGCCGTCGCCAACGCCGACGCCATCGCGGCGGTGGAGGGCATCGACGTGTTGTTCATCGGCACGTCCGACCTGACCGCCGAACTCGGCATCTCCGGCCAGATGGGCCATCTCAAGGTGATCGAGGCCTACCAGGCCGTCGGCGACGCCTGCCGCAAGCACGGCAAGACGCT
>CAXTXZ010000580.1:0-2918 GCA_964248015.1 uncultured Rhodopila sp.
GGTTCCACCGCGAGGCCCAGCCGCAGGTCGGCGGCGTTCGCGGCGCCGAGGGTGGCGGCCAGGAAGGGGACGGCAAGGCGTTTGAGGATCATCTTGGCCTGTCGCATGGGGTGTTCAGCGTGAGCTTGATCGGCGGGCGGCGTCAATCGTCCCTGAGTTGCCGCCAAGGCAATGGCCTGACGGGGGCGGGCTTCACGCCAATAATTCATGGGACCAATGGTTCAGCGCCATTTCCTCACTGGGCAGCCGCCCCGTCGCGGATGGCGCCATGCCGGAAGGCAAATCACGGAGGCGACAGCAGCCGGCAGTGACAGCACTGTTAACTTGTCCAGCCGTGCCGGCATTGCGTCATTGTTGGGAAACAGCGCCTGCGCCATGATTTGGCCTCTGTTGCCATACTTATGGCGCAACAATCACATCTCAGTGACGATCTTGCCTATTGGCAGTCGATGACGGATATCCATTCTGGCTTAGACAGGAGGAACTTGTGAAAACCGCGATAGTTATTGCTCTTACGCTGACACTGGCAGCATGCGGCCATGGCACGGGAACGCGCGCCGCGACAGGCGGGTTGCTTGGCGCTGGCGGCGGCGCCGTGGTCGGCTCCGCCACCGGTCTGGGCGCGGGCACCGGGGCGCTTATTGGTGGCCTCGGCGGCGCCGGCGTCGGCGCGGCAACGGCTCATCATTAGCGATTTGAGCCGTCACCACATTAAAACGCGAACCACAAGGCGATATGGGACTGGTCCAAGCAAGCTCCAGCAAAACGAAAAAATTGGACAGGCGGAAGAGCGGCCACATCCACCATAGGCCCGTCAACCGGCCATTTCGCCTGCAGCACATGACGGCGTGACACAATGACTGTGTGAAGACTTCGGCCACCGCTGAGAAAACCGCCAGCAAGCATCCCCACGCGATGGTCAGGCGCCCTTTGCGGGCGCCTGTATTTTGCAAGGCCTGTTTGTTCCATGGCTTGACGATAGAGCCGGTTCGGTGGGGAAAAAGGAGAAGCCACGTAAACTCAAGAGCAGCGTCGCGTGGCCGGCCTTGCCTTCCAAGACTGGACGGGCAGTTGCCCCGGCTTGTCGCCCCTCATGATCACGTCGATACTTTCGCGCCGACGCTTGCTGGGGATTGGCGCATGAGGACATCGGGATGGCTTTTGGCGCTGGCCGGCTGCGCCGCGCTGTCGTCGGGCGGCGCCGCGGCGGACCTGAGGATCGGGGTGTTGTCGGAAGTGACGACGCTGGACCCGCATTACTTCCACCTGACCGCCAACACCGAGATCGACAAGCTGGTGTACAGCGCGCTGGTCACGCAGGCGGCCGACCTGTCGGTGATTCCCGATCTGGCGACAAGCTGGCAGGCGCTGGACGAGACGCACTGGCAGTTCAGGTTGCGGCCGGGGGTCAAGTGGCACGACGGGTCGGCGTTCACCGCCGACGACGTGGTGTTCACTTGCCAGCGGGCGCGCAACGTTCCGAACAGTCCGGCGAGTTTCCTGCAATTCCTCAAGCATGTCGTGAAGGCGACGGCGGTCGATGACCTGACGCTGGAGATCGAGACGGACCAGCCGGACCCGATCCTGCTGAACGAGTTGCTGAACGTCTGGATCGTTTCTCGCAAGGCGGGGGCGAATGCCTCGACCGCCGATTACAATTCCGGCAAGGCGGCGATCGGCACCGGGCCTTACCGCGAGGCGGAGTGGGCGCCGGGGGACCGCATGGCGCTGCGGCGGTTCGACGGCTATTTCGGCGCGAAGCCGGAGTGGGAGAGGGTGACCTACAAGCCGATCACCAACGATGCCGCCCGCGTCGCGGCGCTGCTGAGCGGCGATGTCGACCTGATCGGCAACGTTCCGGCCAATGATGTCGCGGCATTGCAGGGCAAGGCGGGTTTCTCGGTTGCCACGATGGCGAGCAACCGGTGTTATTTCTGGACGCTTGACGTGGACCGGGACAACTCGCCGCAGATCACCGACATGGATGGCGCGCCGATGGCGAAGAACCCGCTGAAGGATGCGCGGGTGCGGCAGGCGATGTCGATGGCGATCGACCGGAACGCGCTGGTGAGCCGGGTGATGCAGGGGCAGGCGGTGGCGGCCTCGCAGTTCATGCCGGACGGCGTGCCGGGCACGAGCGCCCTGATGAAGCCGGTGGCCTACGACCTGGACGGCGCGCAGGCTGCTGGCCGGGGCGGGGTGGGCGAAGGGGTTCGGGGTTGTGGTGAACTCCACCAACGACCGCTATCCGGGGGATGCGCTGGTCAACCAAGCGGTGGCGCAGATGTGGACCCGGCTGGGGCTGAGGGCGACGGTTTCGACGTTGCCGAAGGCGATGTACTTCCCGCGCGCGGTGAGGCTGGAGTTCAGCGTGATGCTGAGCGGCAATTCCACGGATACCGGGGAGCCTTTGTCGCAGTTGCAGTACCTGCTCAACACGTTCGATCCTGGGAAGGGGCTTGGGGCCGGGAATCACGGGCGTTACAGCAGTCCGCGGCTTGACGCGATCCTGGGCAAGGCGGCGGTGACGCTGGACGACAAGGCGCGCGACGCGCTGACGGCGGAGGCTTACGAACACGCCATCGGCACGCAGCACGCGGTGATCCCGATGCTGTTTCCGGTGACGTCGTGGGCGATGCGGAAAGGCATCCGCTATGGCGGCTTTCCGCAGGAGGCGACGGTGGCGTCGCTGGCTCATGGGGTGGAGTGAGCAAAGACCATCGATCGAAGGCCGGCTTCAAGGCTGGCCGAGAGCGCGGGCGGTTTGGCGCGAAGCCGGATCGGCTGGTTGACGGTTTTGGACGGTTCCAGGCCGGGCGCCTGGGCATTGCGAACCCCGGAGCGCCCCGCAGCCCGCCAAAGTGATTGACAGATCCGGTTGCTCCATTCAGCTAGCGCGCAACAAGCCTTGGAGAACC
>CAXTXZ010000581.1:0-2917 GCA_964248015.1 uncultured Rhodopila sp.
CTCGCAGCGAGCCTGCGTAAACGCCCGGTCGTGGCGCTGCTGTCGGGTCCGGCCGCCGGCGTCAGCGGCGCGGCCGAGGTCGCGCGCGATGCCGGGTGGGACGCCGCCGACCTGATGACGCTCGACATCGGCGGCACCAGCGCCGACATCGGAATCGTCCGCGCCGGCCGCCCCGTGCTGAGTTCCGAGGAGCACATCGCCGACTTCCCCGTGCTGATCCCCACGGTTGCCGTGTCCAGCATCGGCGCCGGCGGCGGGTCGATCATCTGGGTTGACCCGACCGGCTCGCTCAAGGTCGGCCCCCGCAGCGTCGGCGCCGATCCGGGGCCTGCCTGCTACGGCGCCGGCGATTCCCTGGTTCCCGCCCTGACGGACGCGTTCCTGGTCGCCGGGCTGCTGGAACCGGGCCAGCGACTGGGCGGCAAGCTGCCGCTGCGGCTTCCGCCCGCGCGCCAGGCGATCAGTCGCATTGCCGCGGAACTCGGCCGTTCGGCCGAGGAGGGCGCGGACGGCGCGATCCGCATCGCCATCGCGATGATGACGGCGGAGGCCTCCAACGTGCTTGCGCGCCGCGGCGTCGATGCCCCGCGGTTCCGCATGGTCGCGTTCGGCGGCGCCGGGCCGCTGCTGGCGGCGCTGCTGGCCGAGGAGCTTTCCATCGACACCATCCTGGTCCCGTCGCATCCCGGAGCGCTCAGCGCCCTCGGCGCGGCCCGAGCCGACCTGGAAGGCGATCTGGTCCAGCCGGTCTATGCCCTGCTGCACACGCTTCCGGCAACCCGCCTGGCCGACTTGCTGCGGGGCCTGGAAACCACCGCGCGGGACTGGATCGCGGAGCAGACCGCGCGGATCAGGGCGGATCGCATCCGCACCGAGATCGCCGCCGAGATGCGCTACGACGGCCAGGGCTACGACGTCACCGTGCCGCTGGACCGCGCCTGGCTGGCGGACAACGACAGGGCGCGGATCAGCGCCGCCTTCCACGAGGCGCATCGGGCCACCTATGGCCACGCCAACGACAAGGCGCGCATCTGGCTGAAGGAACTTCGCGTCCACGTCGTCGGCGAGACGCCGAAGCCGCGCCTCGCGCCGCTGCCCGAGCCTTCCGGGCAGGCGACGCCCACAACCAGGGCGGTCCGCCTGCTCGGCCGCGCCTTCACCGCCAGCGTGATCGACCGCTCGGCGTTTCGCGGCACGATCGCCGGCCCCGCCATCATCAACCAGATGGACACCACCACCTTGGTGCCTCCGGACTGGCGGGCGCGTCGCGTCGCCTCCGGCGCGCTGGTCCTGGAACGCATCGCCAGCGCGGGAAAGGACGCCGCATGACGGACGCCGCGGTTGGGACGGATGCGGTCACCGTCGAGATCTTCGCCAACCTGTTCAAGGCCGTGGTCGATGAGATGGCGTGGATCGTGCTGCGCTCCTCCCACACCACTTTCGTGAAGGAGACGCAGGATTTCGCCGTTTCCCTGGTGACGCCGGAGGGCGAGATCTTCGCCTATCCCTACGGCAGCGGCGCCACGCCCATCATGGGCGTGCCGATGCATGCCGGCACGCGGGCGTTCGACGACTGGGCGCCGGGCGACGTCATGATGACCAACGACCCGTACGGCACGGGCGGGATGGTGATGCACCTGAACGACATCTACCTGTTCAAGCCGATTTACGTCGAAGGGCGGCTGTTGTGCTTCGCCTGGGCCTTCATCCACTGCACCGATGTCGGCGGCTACGCGCCCGGCAGCATCGACATGCGCAACAACGAGGTGTTCCAGGAAGGCCTGCGGCTGCGTCCCGCCAGGCTGATGCGCCAGGGCGTGCTGAACCAGGAACTGTGGAACATCTTCGCCGACAACTGCCGCATCCCCACGCTCAACTGGGGCGACGTCACCGCCTGCGTCGCGGCGCTTGACAAGGCTGAGCGCCGCCTGGCGCGGCTGGCGGAACGCTATGGCGCCGCCGCCGTGCGGCAGGCGATCCACGCCACGCTCGATCGGACCGAACAACTCGCGCGCGGGGTCCTGTCCCGCATACCGAGCGGCGAGTACCGCTTCGACGAGTATTTCGAGGACGACTACGTCAGCGATTTGCCGGTTCGCATCACCGCCAGGATGATCACGCGCGGCGACGGCACCGTGACACTGGACTTCACCGGGTCGGACCCGCAGGTCCGCGCCGCCCTGAACCTGCCCACCGGGTCGATGCGGCGCCACCCGTTCCTGTGCATGGCGCTGACCAACTTCGTGGTGACGCGATCGGAATCGATCCACATCAACGCCGGCATCATTCGCTGCATCGAGCTTGTGCTGCCGGAAGCCTCGGTGGTGAACGCCCGTTTCCCGGCGGCCTGCGGCATGCGCTTCACCACGGCGATGCGGGTGCACGACCTGGTGCTGGGACTGCTGACGCAGGCGGTCCCCGAACTCGCGCCGGCCGGCGGCGCCGGCGCCCTGGTGGTGACCTACATCTCGACGTCCGAGCTGGGCGAGACCGGCCGCGTCGTGGTCGCCAACCCGGTTTCCGGCGGCTCTGGCGGCAGCGCCACCCAAGACGGCATTTCCGGCTCCGAGCTTTCGGTCGCGTTCCTGCGGAACGTGCCGGTCGAGGTGCTGGAATCAGAGGCGCCGGTGCTGGTGCGCCGCTTTGGCCTGCGGCCTGACTCAGAGGGCGCCGGCCAGTTCCGCGGCGGTTTCGGCGCAGAATACGATTTGCAGATCCGCCATCCCAGCGCCGTGGTGGTGATGCGCGGCAAGGACCGGCATCGCTTCTGCGCCTGGGGCGCCGCCGGCGGGGCCGCCGCGACCACGGGCGGCAATGTCGGCGAAAGCCCCGGCGAGCCGCCACGCGACCTGGGCAAGCAGACGGTCCACCGCGCGTCCATGAACGAGGTGATACGGCTCTGGAGCGGGGGCGGGGG
>CAXTXZ010000582.1:0-1732 GCA_964248015.1 uncultured Rhodopila sp.
CCGAACTCGTCGAGCAGGCCCTGGCTGATCTTGTAGGCGCCCTGGTACTGCGCGACTTCCTCGCCCAGCAGGAAGACATCGCCGTCGCGGCGCATCTCGCGGGCCATGGCGTCGCGCAGGGCCTCGCGCACGGTGACGGGCTTGGTGGGGCCCCAGTCTTTCTCGGGCGCGGGCGCGGCTTCCAGGGCCTCCTTGCGCAGGCCCTTCGCGCCTTGCTCTGCTATCGCCTTCACGTCGGCGCCCTCCGCCGCCACCTTGGGCATGGCGGCGGATTCTGTCCTGGGGGCTGGCGTGGCCTCGGAGGTGTCCTCGCCGTTGGCGTTCAGCACGGCGATCGGAGTGTTGACCGCCACGCCCTCGGTGCCTTCGTTCACCAGGATGCGGGACAGCTTGCCCTCATCCACGGCTTCCACCTCCATGGTGGCCTTGTCGGTTTCTATCTCGGCGATCACGTCGCCGGCGTGTATGTCGTCGCCGACCTCCTTCAGCCAGCGGGCGAGCTTGCCCTCGGTCATGGTGGGCGACAGCGCCGGCATGAGGATCTGCGTTGCCATGTCTCAGGCCTCCAGCAGGACGTCGGTGTAGAGTTCGGCGACATCCGGCTCTGGGCTGCTTTGCGCGAACTCGGCGGCGTCCTGGATGATCGCCTTGACCTCGTCGTCGATCTTCTTGAAGACGGCTGCCTCGACATCAAGCGCTTCCAGCGCATGGCGGGCGCTCTCGATGCAATCGTGCTGGGTGCGCATCATCTGCACTTCCTCGCGCGTGCGGTACTTCGCCGGGTCGGACATCGAGTGGCCGCGATAGCGATAGGTCTTCACCTCCAGCAGGTATGGCCCATTGCCGGCGCGGCAGGCGGCGACGGCTTGCTCCGCCGCGTCCTTCACCGCCAGCACGTCCATGCCGTCCACTTGAAGGCCAGGGATGCCCCAGGGCGCGCCGTTCCGCGACAGGTCGCGGCTGGCCGAGGCACGCTCCACCGCCGTGCCCATGCCGTACCGGTTGTTCTCGATGACGTAGACCACGGGCAGCTTCATCAGGGCGGCGAGGTTGAAGCTTTCGAACACCTGACCCTGGCTTGACGCGCCCTCGCCGAAGTAGGTCAGCGACACCCGGTCGTTGCCGCGGTACATGTTGCTGAACGCGAGGCCGGTGCCCAGGCTGACCTGCGCGGCCACGATGCCGTGGCCGCCGAAGAAGTTCTTCTCCTTGCTGAACATGTGCATCGAGCCGCCCTTGCCGCGGGAATAGCCGCCCGAGCGCCCGGTCAGCTCGGCCATGACGCCGCGGGCCTCCATGCCTGTCGCCAGCATGTGCCCATGGTCGCGGTAGGACGTGATGACCTGGTCGCCGTCGCTGAGGGCCATCTGCATGCCGACGACAACCGCTTCCTGGCCGATGTAGAGATGGCAGAAGCCGCCGATGAGGCCCATGCCGTAAAGCTGGCCGGCCCGTTCCTCGAACCGGCGGATCAGCAGCATGGTGCGGTACGCCTTCAGCAGGGTGTCGCGATCCACCGCTTTGTCCTTGGAGTTGCCCTGTTGCTTGATTTCCATCGCTTGCGCCATGCCGACGTTCTCCGCTCCGGTTGCCTGACCCTTGCCAGGATGACCTAACGGCATATGGGTCCGGCGGGCAAGCGGCCCAGGGTCGGAAAGTCAGCCGAAGCAAGGCAATGAATGGATTTAACCCCCTCTTGGTCAGGCTTTGGCGTGTCGCGCGCCTGAAGCAA
>CAXTXZ010000582.1:1832-2915 GCA_964248015.1 uncultured Rhodopila sp.
GGGCGCAACCGAACGACGTCCTGGCAGACAAACCACGGCATGAGGCCGAACAGGCCCATTGATCAGAAGGAGTTTCCACGATGGCTTTCCACACCTTGCGCGCCAGCCCGGACACAGTGCGGCTCGGCGTGTTCAACGCCGAGTACCCGGCCGTCATGTCCATCGAGTCCGGCGACACGGTCCAGGTGCAGTGCGTGTCCGGCCGCGAGGACGTGCTGCCGCCGCCGGGTTCCAACCTGAGCGTGCCGCCGGAACTCGCGGCGATCCTGGCCGCCAACCCGGCCTATCGGATGGGGCATATCGTGACCGGCCCGATCGCCGTTGCCGGAGCGATGCCGGGCGACATGCTGGAGATCCGCATAGACGCCATCGAGCCGGGGGCCGACTGGGGCTACAACCTGATCCGCCCGCTTTCCGGCACCCTGCCGGAAGACTTCCATGAAATGACGCTGATGCACATCCCGGTCGACAGGGCGCGCGGTGTCTGCACGCTGCCCTGGGGGACGGAACTGCCTCTGGCGCCGTTCTTCGGCGTCATGGGCGTGGCGCCGCCGCCCGCCTTCGGGACCATCGCCTCCAAGGAGCCGCGCATCCACGGCGGCAACCTCGACAACAAGGAACTGACCGCTGGCAGCACGTTGTACTTGCCCGTCTGGGCGCCGGGCGGCAACTTCTCGGTGGGGGATGGGCATGGCGTGCAGGGCGACGGCGAGGTGTGCGTCACCGCGCTGGAAATGTGCCTGACCGGCACCTTCACCTTCACGCTGCACAAGGGCGACGGTCCCGCGCGCCCGCTGCTGAAGCAGCCCAAGGCGGAGACGCCGACGCATTTCATCAGCATGGGCCTGAACGAGGACCTGGACCAGGCGATGAAGCAGGCGCTGCGGGAGATGATCGCGTTCATCACGAGCCGCACAAACCTGTCACGCGAACAGGCTTACGCGTTCTGTTCGCTGGCCGTGGATTTCCACGTCACCCAGACGGTGAACGGCGAAAAGGGCATCCACGGGATGCTGAGAAAGGGATTGCTGTTTTAAGTCCGGCCTGAGGCGCCGGAGGGACCACGCGTGCTTGCTTGACGCT
>CAXTXZ010000583.1:0-2908 GCA_964248015.1 uncultured Rhodopila sp.
CCACGGTGATGCGCCAGCCGTCGATCACCACGTCCTGCGTCGCCCCGGCGAAGCCAAGGGCGAAGGAGAAGACAATCGTCCATGCAAGCCAATGCGCCGGATCGCCGAAGGCGACCCCCGCGAGCGTCAGCATCACCCCGATCTGCGAGACAATGATCCAGCCGCGGCGTCGCCCGAGCAACCGACTGAAGAAAGGCGCGTCATAGCGGTCGAGAAAGGGCGCCCACACGAACTTGAACTTGTAGGCAAGCGTCAATTCGCTCATCAGGCCGAGGATCTCGATCGGCACCTTGGCCTCCGACAGCCAGGCGGATTGCGTCACATAGACGAGCAGGAACGGGATGCCCGAACTGAATCCCAGGCCCGTCATCGCCGCAAGGCGACGATCCGTGAACAAGTGGCTCAGAGAGAAGGCTTTGCTTGTGGCTGCATGCGTTTGGTCTGGCACCTGGTAAACCCTTCCGGCATTTGCGTTGCCATTGTGACAAGACGGCGTACTTGCAGCACATCATTCCAGGCATCGGCGAGAACGACCGCTGCCTGTTCCGTCACCCTCATGATGGGCGCGGACTACCGTCCACGACTCCTGGGGCGGCAGGCAGCGCATGGTGGGGCTGGCGACGCTGTGGCCGACATGACATTCCCGGGAGCACCAACGGTCAAACTCGACGGCAACCGGCATCATGCGGCGCCGTTCGAACATCCCTCCTGAAAGAAAGCACGGATGCGATCGCTTGATGACCTTGACGGGACCGGATGCCGTTTGTCAGTGCCAGCAGGCCGTCGGACTCCGGAGGTCGTCGCAGCGTTGTGTCATGGCGCGGGCCCGCATCCTCGGATTCGCTTCGCCAGCCCACCCCGCCGGCGCTTTGGCCAGCAAGCGTGGCCGGTGCTCAAGGGGTGAAGCCAACCGGGGCTGGCCCTGTAATGAGCCCGATGCTCGCTGAACAGGGCAGTGGCGCACGTTCTGACAAGACCCGCCGCCCTACTCCGCCGCCTGGGCGTAAGCCTCCAGCGGGGCGCAGGTGCAGACGAGGTTGCGATCGTTGGGTGGCTCTGAGTCACGCCGTAAAGCTGAACATGCCGCATAGACATCTTTGACCTGTTCAGATTGATTATCGGAACAGGGAAATGGCCTAGAGGCGCTTGCTGTCCGCGCGATCCAGTGCCTGCTGATCCTTTTGTGTGCGAAGCGCAAGATCGGTGAGTAGGAGCGCTAAAGCGGCGACCGCAGAATCAAGCGGCGACAATTTCCTGCGGCTGTCCATGCTGAGCGCATAAACAGAAACAGCGAGCGACCATGTGGCACCCGTAATGCCGATGAGGCTGAGCCAGACCTCACTATGATGCAGCAGACCTTCCACCTTAGCCCAAATGCTCCAACAGCCGCCTTATCCGCTTGGCCGCAAACTGTCGTTCGCGGGCGCTCCTTCGCAGATGGTATCTTGTCGTGCCAGCGAGCGCCATGCCGATCAATCCTCCCCAAGAGCCACGAGCGAACTCAGGCTGGCTACTGTGGCAACAATAGCGCCTACCGCGGCCACCGTTATCGGAATCGAGACGCCAAGAGCCGCCCGGTCAATCAGGTCAACCCTGTCCATTGACGCTCCCTCTGCTTCTTCCATTCCGATAGCCGCTTCCTCCAGAAAGCGAAGAATGACACGCTTCAGTTCCGCGTCGTTGATGTCTTGATGGAAACGCCTCTCGAAATCGCTGCGGAGCGCCGCATTCCTGATAATGGCAAGCAGGTCGTCAGCGCTGAAAGAAAAGCCTTTTTTGGCATCAAGATGCGCTTCTCTCGCCCGCGCGAAAAAGCGCTCGGCCAAGTCCAGATCAGGAATGGATTTGTCAGGTGTCTGGTCATCCTTCATGGAAGGATAGTTCGCCAGTTAGCGCTGGAAGGGCGGCGTGACAGGCGGTTGTCGAGGATTGAACGATCCGCCGATCCTGTCCCGCTGCCTCATCAGAGCGGCTGCATCACGCGTGCATCCCCGAAGACGCGAATACTCGCGCCTGGCACAGGCGTGATCTCAGCATGTAGACGCGACGGCACGCCCATGTCTTCGCCCTGGTTGATCTCAATCATGCCTTCATGCGGCCAACCCAGGTCGCGCAGGCAGCCCGCAAGAGCGGCGGCGGCCGCACCTGTAGCCGGGTCCTCGTAAACTCCACCGATCGGAAAGGGATTGCGCGCGTGGAAACGCTGGGACGCCTCTGCATGGATCAAACTGAATGTGCCGATGCCGTGTCGCAACGCCAACGCCCGTCCGGCATCAAAATCGTAGCGCATCGCTTCGAGCAGAGCGCGGTTGCGGAGTGCGAGAACAAGGTGATCGGCACCCGCATGAGCAATGGCCGGCGGAATTCGCGTATCCAATGATTCCGCGGCAAGGCCAAACAACGCCAGGGCTTCCGCAACAAGAGCGTTACTGGCCGCATGACTGCGAGTAGACGGCGAGTGGAGGGCAGCGCTCAGGATCGGTCCAGCTTGACGCCCTTCCACCATGATCCTGACGTTGTTGAGCTGCAGCGGGAAGCTGCCATCACCCTGTCGTAGCGCCAATGCCGCCCCCAACGCAATCGTTGCATGGCCGCAAAAATCAACCTCAGCCTGGGGTGAGAAGTACCGCACGCGCCAGCCGTGCTCCAGCGGAGCGGCGAAAGCCGTCTCTGAATACCCAATCCCGGTCGCAACCGCCTGCATGACATTCGCTTCTGGAAGCAGGTCACAGAGGACGACGCCAGCGGGATTGCCGCCTTTAGATCCAATGCAGAAGGCCGCAATCCGCTGGATATCCATGGGCGCTTCATGTTCTGGTTGGTTGATCAGGATGAGCTTGGCCGCCTGTCCCTGACTACTCCGCCGCCTGGGCGTAAGCCTCCAGCGGGGCGCAGGTGCAGACCAGGT
>CAXTXZ010000584.1:0-2906 GCA_964248015.1 uncultured Rhodopila sp.
AACCTCTGATGCTGTCAGGCTGTCGGGCGCGATCAGCAGCGGCAATGACGGACGCGCCCAGTCCTCGACCATGGGTTCCGGCATGGGGACAGCCACCGGGGCCAAGGGCGGGGGATTCTCGACTGCCTGGCTCAGCGCGAGTTCAAGGTCTTCTTCCTCTTCCTCCCGACGCGCCTCCTCGGCCTGCATCTCGATCAGGCGTTGCCGGTCGGCCACCGGTATCTGGAAGTAATCCGGGTGAATTTCACTGAAGGCGAGGAAGCCGTGCCGGTTGCCGCCATACTCGACAAAGGCGGCTTGCAGGCTGGGTTCGACCCTGACTACCTTGGCGAGGTAGATGTTGCCTTTAAGCTGTTTCTTGGTTGAAGTCTCGACATCGAAATCTTCAAGTCGGGTACCGTCCAGCACCACCACGCGCGTTTCTTCCGCGTGTGTGGCATCGATCAGCATGCGCTTCGTCATTTAGTCCTGAACTCCGGTAGGCCGTCACTAGGCGCGGAACGGACCCATTCAGGATCAAGTTCGGCGGACGGCTTGCAAGGCTTGCGGAAAGGGGCCCGCCCGAGGCAGGAAGGCAATGTCGATGCGTCCATGCGGCCAGTATGCCACCCGTGAAACCGGGCAAAGGTCCAAAATCGGACGGGCGTGACGCAATGTGGCTCATCAGTTCCTGTCGTTCGGCCGGCGCGTTCCATGATGGCACGCGGCCCCGTGTGAAAGGCGGCGCTAATGCTGCCCTCGACGCGGCAAGAGCCGGGCGTGGACAGATCCCGGCGCGCCACAAGTGCAAGATGACGGGCGCGACACGGACGGCGACGCGGCCAAGGCGAGGCGGATCCTTCCCAAACTTGCAAGCCTGGCTCCGACCAGCCCGAGCAAGGGACCACGCGCCGCCGGAACAGGCCAAGAGGACCACGGTGAACCGCCGTCCTCAATCACATCTCCGTAGCGCGGGAAGCATGACGCAAACCGCGGGCCACCGCAAGCGGATCGTGGACCTGAGATGAAACTCACCGTATTCAATGGTAAAGCTGCAATTCCGTAACCGGTTTGTTAGAAGCGCCCGATGGACCTTGCGCCGCCCCTCACGCGTCGCCTGCTGCTGCGCCGGTTCGCGGCGGGGGCTTGCGCAAGCGCGACTTTCCTGCTGCCGGGCTCATGTCCAGCAGCGGCGGCCCATGCTGGGGCAGCCCACGGGGGCGGGATGCGGCAACCCTGGCCCCAGCCACGCGCCGCCGCTCCGCGTCAGGGCGCTGGGACGCCGCCCCTGGTGATGCTGGACCCCGGACATGGCGGCAAGGACCCCGGCGCGATCGGCGTGTCCGGCACCTTCGAAAAACACGTCTCGCTGGCCACCGCGCTGGAACTGAAGCGCCAGCTCGAAGCCGACGGTCGCTACCGAGTCGAGTTGACCCGGACCAGGGATGTCTTCATCGCCCTGGAAGACCGGGTCGGGCGGGCACAGCAGAGGAACGCCGCGCTGTTTGTCTCCATGCATGCGGATGCCCTGTCTGACCATGCCGTGCGCGGCGCATCGGTCTACACCCTGGCCCAAACGGCGTCCGACGCGCAAAGCGCCACCCTGGCGCGCAAGGAGAACAGCGCCGACCGCTTCCTGGGCCTGCGGCACAGCGACGCGTCCCCGGACGTCGCGCGGATACTGGCCAGCCTGGTGCGGCAGGAAACCCGAACCGGATCGGCACGGATAGCCCACAGCCTGGTTGGCGCCTTGCACCAGGATTTCTCAATGCTGCAAAACCCGGATCGGCACGCCAGCTTCGTGGTTCTGAGGGCAGCCAACATCCCCAGCGTCCTGGTCGAAATGGGTTTTATGTCAAATCTGCGTGACGAAGCCGCCCTGCGGCAGGCGGAGCATCGCCGACGCGTCGCGCAAGCCATGCGGCGCGCCATCGAGGGCTATTTCGTAAGCTCAACCACATGGCCTGAAGTCCAGCATCCGATACGGAATGGCGCCAAAGCCCCAGCGTGAAGCCGCCAAAGGCGCATCGCCCTACACGGCTCGGTCATGATGATTGTGACGTCCGCCGCTTCATGATCCCACGATCTCGTTGCTGGCGACTTCGTGCAAAAGCGTCCATATCGCGCCACATGACAGGTCCACTGACAGCCGGCGAGCCATTCACGCCCACCGACCGCAACCGGCACGGCCAATCGGGCAAGCCAACAGGCGAGCGGCCCAAGAAGCCCCGTCGCAAGCTGCTGGCACGTACGGCGCGTGGCCTGTTTGGCGTCCTTCTCGCGACGGTTGTGCTGGCTGGCGTGGTTGGCGGCGCCGGCGGCTGGATGGCTTACCAGCATTTCAGCGCCGACCTGCCGGACGTGGACGGGCTGCGCAACTACCAGCCACCTGTCATGAGCCGCGTCTACGCCGGAGACGCTCGGCTGTTGGCTGAACTGGCCAGCGAGCGGCGGATCTTTGTCCCGGTCAGCGCGATACCCGACATTGTCCGGCGCGCCTTCATCTCGGCCGAGGACCAGAATTTCTACACCCATCGCGGCGTGGACCCGTTGGCGATCGTGCGTGCCGCGGCGTTCGATCTTTCGCATGCAGGCCAGGGCCGCCGGCCGATCGGCGCCTCCACGATCACCCAGCAGGTCGCCAAGAACATGCTGCTGGACAACCAGATGTCGTTCTCCCGCAAGGTCAGGGAAGCCATCCTTGCCGTCCGGATCGAGCAGAACCTGACCAAGGACCGCATTCTCGAACTCTACCTCAACGAGATCTATCTTGGGCTTGGCTCCTACGGTGTCGCCGCCGCCTCGCAGGCCTACTTCAACAAGCCGCTGGACAAGCTGACGATCGCCGAGGCGGCTTTCCTGGCCGCCTTGCCCAAGGCCCCCAACAACCTCAACCCGTTCAAGTATCCGGACGCCGCCCGCTCCCG
>CAXTXZ010000585.1:0-2579 GCA_964248015.1 uncultured Rhodopila sp.
CAACCCACCTGATCTGGGGGGAGCAGGACGGCATAGTCTCCACAACCTACGGCGAGGCCTGGAAGTCAGAGATCCCCGGCGCAACGATGGAAACCATCCCCGACGCCGGCCATTACCCCCACTGGGAACAGCCCGACCTTTTCGCCATCAGCGTCAAAGCCTTCACCGACCGTCTCCAGCCAACGGAGTAAGCCTCATGCGCACCTGGTATTTCTCCGAAATGGCCTACCATCCGGCCTGGCAAAAGGGCCTCGCCCGAGGCTCCCTCCGGGTCAACTTCCCCAGCGAGAACCTCGATCCAGCGGAAGCCGGCCGCCTGCTGAACCGCTACCTCGACGAGTTCGCCCTGTGCGACGAGGTCGGCCTCGACATCATGGTGAACGAGCACCACAGCACCGCCACCTGCATGACCGTCTCCGTGCCCATGGCGCTCTCGATCATCGCCCGCGAAACCAGGAACGCCCGCCTGCTCAGCCTCGGCAACCCGATCGCCAACCGCCCCGACCCCGTCCGCGTCGCCGAGGAAATGGCCTGGCTCGACTGCCTGTCCGGCGGACGCATCGAAATGGGCCTGGTCAAGGGCGCGCCCTACGAGATCGCCCCCGCCAACTCCAACCCCGGCCGCCTGATGCGCCGCTACTGGGAGGCGCACGACCTGATCGTCAAGGCGCTGTCAACCACCACCGGCCCGTTCTCCTGGGAAGGCGAGTTCTACCAGTACCGCGCCGTCAACATCTGGCCGCGCCCGATCCAGCAGCCGACGCCCCCGATCTGGATGACCGGCATGAGCGTGGACACCGGCATCGCCGCGGCAGAGCGCGGCCACGTCGTCGGCACCCTGCTCTCCGGCGGCCTCGCCAAGCCGATGTACGAAGCCTACCGCAAGCGCGCCCGCGAACTGGGGTGGGAGGCCGGACCCGACCGCATGGCCTACGCCGCGATCATCGGCGTCGGCCGCACGCGGGATGAAGGCCTGCGCCGAGCCGACGCCATCGCTGATTACGTGCGGACAGCCCCCGTGGTGGCGGAGCCGTTCACCAACCCGCCCGGCTACAATTCGGTCGGCGCCAACGTCGCGATGCTGCGGGCCGGGCCACGGGCGCACCGCATGGTCACCGACCGCAACGGCGTCCCAATCGACCACCGCACGGCCACCGTCCACCAGCTCATGGACACCGAGACCGTTTTCGCCGGCACCCCCGACGACGTGTTCGATCAGTTGCAGGCGTTCAACACCCGAATGGGCGGCGTCGGCCACCTGCTGTTCTTCGGCCAGGGCGGCGACCTGAGCCACCAGGACACCCGCGAGAACATCCGCCTGTTCGGCCAGGAGGTCGCCCCCCGTCTTCGCGAACTCGGTGCCCCGGCGCAAGCGGCGGCAGCCGAGTGATGGCGACGGCATCGATAACAGGCACATGGCGGCTGGTGCGGGCAATCTCCCGCGACGAGAACGGCCAGGAACTGCCCGCCCCCTACGGCGGCCACGGCATGGGCCGCGTCGCGCTGGGCGCGGACGGGCGCATGATGGCGGTGCTCTGCGACGCCCGTCCCGAAATCCCCGGCGGCGGCGCGCGCGACTACAACAGTTACTGCGGCAACTACACCTACGACGGCAAGCAACTGGTCACCAGGGTCGATGCCGCCTCCGACCTTAGTCGCATCGGTTCCGACCAGGTGCGCGACGTGCGGTTCGAGGGCGCGCTGATGGTCCTGCGCCCGCCACCGCGTGCCTATCGCGGCCCGGTGGAGCAGCGCGAACTCTACTGGGAAAAGATCGCCGACGTCTGATCATGCAGGGCGTCGCGGTTGACGCTCGCTGGACCAGCGCCATCTGCAACCGTGCATTGCTTGCGCCGAACCAACGTTCCTGATTGACGAGGCGATTAACAGGGTCCACCGCTATCAGCATGTTGCGCCGCTTCGAAGCCTTGCTGGACCCCACCGCCGGCACGCCCTCCCCCCCGCCAAACGGCGGCCTGCTCCAATTCTACTGGCAGTACATCAGCCAGGTGAAGGGCCTGACGGTCGCGCTGTTCGTCGTCGGCGGCCTGCTGGCGATCCTCGACACGCTGATTCCCGCCTTCATCGGCCGCGTCGTCAGCCTCGTGTCCGCCCACGCCCCCGACACCCTCTTCCGCGACCAAACCCCCACCCTGCTCGGCATGGCCGCCGTCCTGCTGCTGCTGCGCCCATTCAGCTTCGTGTCGCACAACATCCTGGTCAACCAGATCGTCAACCCTGGCTTCTCCAACATGATCCGTTGGCAGAACCACTGGCATGTGGTGCGGCAAAGCTGGACGTTCTTCCAGAACGACTTCGCCGGGCGCATCGCCAACCGCGTGCTGCAAACCGGCCCGGCGCTGCGCGAAAGCCTGGTGATGGCGTTCGACGCCGCCTGGTACATCCTGGTCTACGGCTCCAGCGCCCTGTTCATGCTCAGCCGGCTGGACTGGCGGCTGACCCTGCCGCTGGTGGCATGGTTCGCCTGCTACGCCGCCATGCTGCGCTATTTCGTCCCCCGGTTGCGCGACCGCTCCCGCCACGTGTCGGAGATGCGCTCGAACCTGACCGGCCGCGTC
>CAXTXZ010000585.1:2589-2892 GCA_964248015.1 uncultured Rhodopila sp.
CGTCCTGACCGTCAAGCTGTTCGCCCGCGCCGCCGACGAGGACCGCTTCGTCCGCGACGCCATAGACGAGCACACGGAAGCCTTCCGCGACCAGACCCGGATGATCACCGCCTACACCACCACGCTGGTGCTGATGAACTCCAGCCTGATTGTCTCCATGGCCGCGGTCGCCTTGTGGCAGTGGACCGAGGGCAACATCGCCATCGGCGCGGTCGCCACGGCGATCCCGCTGGCCTGGCAGCTCAACAACATCGCCGGCTGGGTGGCCCGCAGCGTCACCTCGATCTTCGAGAACATCGGCAC
>CAXTXZ010000586.1:0-2884 GCA_964248015.1 uncultured Rhodopila sp.
GCCGACTCATCCAGAACAGCGGCGGCATGAGCGGGCGGGCGCTCGACGCCGAGGAGGCGGGCTCTTTCAATGACCGTCCACCGGGCAAGTCCCAAGGCGATGGCGATGATATCCCAGCTTGCGCCTTCTGTGCGAAGCCGCCGGATTTGGGTATCCTGTCCTGCTGTCCAGACTGTCTTCCTAGGCATCATCAGCCCTTTCCATAAACAAATGGCGAACAAACGTTAGTTAGATAAAATGACACTTGGCGTCAATAGGAATAACATCTTTCTCTGGCCTAATTTCGTTATGTGCCTAGTTTTCAGATTATCTAGGCATAAGCGTTGACACGTGTGATCTTGCGCAGTGGCATGATCGCATGTTTTTTCTGGAAGCCTCAGGATAAGTAAGTTATACTAACATTCATGAGCACGCCGCAGGACATTGGCGCCCGTATCCGCGCCCGCCGTCGGGATAAAGGCCTGACACAGGATGAACTGGCCGATCAGATCGGCGTCTCCCGTAGCGCGGTCGCGCAATGGGAAACGGGACGCACCGGCCAGATTACCGGCAACCTGTCTCGGATTGCCGGAGCATTGGATGTCAGCGTCGAGTACCTTGTCTATGGCGATGACAAGCGCGGCGCGGCGGAGGTGCAACAAGGTGACGAACTGGCACTGCTGCGGCTCTATCGGGATTGTGAGCCTGAGGACCGGCAGATGCTGCTGCGAACCGCGCGCCGGCTTGCCCGCCGGTAGCACCCTGATCCAATGGCGCTGCCTGTCGCCGATGTAACGGTTGCGTCCTGGAAACTCGCTGCTCTTGCGTCAGCAAACGCACGCCAAGAACAACCGGCCCAAGCAACGCCGAACTGGCTGGTGGCGCGGCCTAGCGGATAAACAAGCTTTATCGCTCTCGAGGAGCGGCTGCCCGTAGCAGGCGATCGTTGATTGCCAATCCCAAACCTTCTTGCGGTATCGGCATGACCACAATTCGGCTGGCGCCTAGCTGCGTGCCCTGCCTGTCAAGCCAGCGCAAACCTTCAAACAGCCGTGCTGCCGCTTCCGTGACATTGCCAGTCTCGCTGAGTTGAAAGACGCAACGCGCCGGCAAGGGTGACGACCCAAAAGCCAACAACACCGCATCGTCACCCGCTTGAGTGACGTTCAACCACACGGGCAGCGCCGGGGCGTAATGCGAGGCCAACAGCCCAGGTGAGCGTAAGCCCGCCGTTGTGACTGGCGCACCAATGAAGGCAGGCGTCGCGCCACGTAGAACCGGGCCGATTTGCGCTTCCAGATCCTCGACCGCCACACCGCCCGGCCGCAACAGGGTGGGCCGCGCTCCGCTGAGGTCCAGCACTGTGGATTCAAGCCCGACGCGGCACGGACCACTATCCAGCACCGCGGCGATGCGTCCGTCCAAACCCTCCCGCACATGCTGTGCTGTGGTGGGGCTGACCGCGCCCGATCGGTTGGCGGACGGCGCGGCGACAGGGTGGTCCAGATGGCAAAGCAGCGACATCGCCGCCGGATGCCCGGGCACGCGCACCGCCAGCGTGTCAAGACCGGCGCTTGCGAGCAGCGCAACCGGGCAATCCTCTCGGCGCGGCAGCACAAGCGTCAGCGGACCTGGCCAGAAAGACCGGGCGACAGCGCGCGCGCGTTCGTCCGCCACGACGTGTTCCATCGCCCTATCCAGGGATGCGTAGTGGCAAATCAGCGGGTTGAAACGCGGCCGTCCCTTGGCCTGGAAAATTGCCGCCACCGCCGCGGCGTTGGTGGCATCCGCGCCCAGCCCATACACCGTCTCCGTGCCAAAAGCGACCAGCAGGCCCTTGCGCAGCATTCGCGCCGCGCGCCCGATGCCATCTTCGTCCGCTTGCAGCACCTCTGTCATGGGAAGCAGCCCTTAACCGTTCCCGCCAAACATGGCAAAGCCCGCGCAAGCGGTTTAGGTTGCTCAACCATTATTTTAACCAAGGACGCCATCGACATGCTCGACATCGCCTTCGCCAAGCCAGCTTTGCCGAAATCCGGCGCGCTGGCTCTGCTGGTTCTTGAAGGCGAGAAGCCATCCGGGCTTTGGGAACAACTTGATGAGGCCGTCGCGGGCGCTATCTCCCGCGCATTCGAGGTTGCCGAGTTCAAAGGGGCCAAAGGCAAAACGTGCATGATCCTGGCGCCGGGCGGCAATCTCAGCCGGGTCCTGGCCGTTGGCCTGGGCAAGCCGGCTGAGGTAACCCAGAAAACCCTGGAGGAAGCCGGAGGGACGATCGTCGCCCACCTGTCGCGTGACATTGGCGTAACCGTCGCCGGCAGCAGCCTGGCAGCGCAACAGGCAGCGGAAGTTGCCTTGGGGGCGGTGCTGCGCAGCTACCGGTTTGACCGTTACCGTACAAAGGAAAAGGCCGAGGACAAGCCGAGACTGGCGAAGCTAACCCTTCTGGCGCCGGATGCCGGCAAAGCCAAGACGGCATGGGAGCCACTGGAGGCCACGGCCAAGGGCGTGTTCCTGAGCCGCGATCTGGTGAGTGAGCCGCCGAACATCCTCAATCCCGCCGAGATGGCTGAACGCTGCCGCAAGCTTTCGGAACTTGGCCTTGAAGTCGAAATCTTTGGCCCGAAAGAAATGGCCGAACTGGGCTTTGGCGCCTTGCTCGGCGTCTCGCAGGGAAGCGTGAACGAGCCACGCATGGTGGTGATGCAGTGGAACGGAGCCAGCGGCAACGGCCGGGGCAAGCCGAAAGAAAAACCCGCCGTATTCATCGGCAAGGGCGTGACCTTTGACACGGGCGGCATCAGCATCAAGCCGGCGGGGGGCATGGAGGACATGAAGTGGGACATGGCCGGCGCCGGCACAGTCATCGGGCTGATGGCCGCGCTTGCGGGCCGCAAGGCAAAGG
>CAXTXZ010000587.1:0-2873 GCA_964248015.1 uncultured Rhodopila sp.
GCCTTGGCCCCGGCCTGAATGCCGGGGCTTGCAGCCCTGTGATTATCGCTGTGCGATGGCGGGAACCCGGCTTTGCGTTGGTTTCCCCGCCTCTGACACCCATTTCAGCGTCCCGACACTTCCGCACGCCGCGCATTTTGGATGCCAGGCCGCTTGATCCGTGTAGCAGTTGTCGCACTGCCAACGGGGATCAGGATCGGCCGAGGCTGCCTGCTGAAGCGCATCCCGCTGCGCCACGCGCCCAGCTTCGGTGTCGCCGCTTTCCCGTTCCGCCAGGGCTGCCGCCAGCAGGCAAAAGCGGCGCTGGTTGAACCCTTGCGAGCGCGCGAGTTCAGTCTGCCGCCGAGCCTCGCTCAGCAAGCCGGCGTCGAAGGCGACCTGGGCAAGCAGCATGCGGCTTTCGGGGTGCGTCGGATTCCGCTCCACCAGGCGCTTGGCGATCTGCATCCGCGCCAGTTTGTTCGGCTCCTGCTCCAGCAGGAATTCAGCCAGGTCCGGATGCGGCATTTTAGCCCAAGCGTCTATGACGATGGATTGCGCGCGGGTTTCATAACCGGCTTGCCGCAGGCGGTTCGCGTAACCAAGAACCGCCGGCGGGAACGTCGGGTCGGCCGACCATGCTTCCTTTGCGAGGTTAAGGGCGCGTTTGGGGTCCTTTTCGGCATCGGCGGCGGCCACGTAGTAGATAGTCCGGCGCGGATCGGGGCCAACCAGCGCAAGCGCATCCGACCAATTGTTGGTCTGCAACGCCAGGTCGGCCCGTTGCCGGCGCAGCCAGGCCGTACCGGGTCGCACGGTTTCGGCTTCCTTGGCGATTGCCAGGGCCTGGGGCCAGTCGCGGCGGTCAACCGCCTGCCGCAGAAGTCCACGCAGCCCAAGGAACCGGGAATCCCTGCGGTTTGCCAAGGCGCGGAAGGCCTTCTCGGCCTCATCCTCCCGGCCGGACAGCCGGCCCGCTTCGGCGGCCAGCAGCAGGGTCTGCGGCGAGTCGCCAAGCAACCGCCGGGCTTTATGGGCTTCCTTGCGGGCTTCCCCCTGGTCCCCGGCGGCAAGCGCCGCCAGGACGCGGGTGATGGCTCTCTCGCCGCCCAGGGCACGCCTTTGGCGGCGCCTGCGCCGGGTGGCGGCTGGGATACGCCAAAGGCCCGCAAGCAGGCGCAGCACAAGAAGAATGGCGGCGACCAGCAGGCACAACCCAAGGATCGCCATGCCAACCGACGTTTCAAGCGTGACCGTGCCGACCGTGGCCGAGACACGGCCGGGGATGTCAGCAAGCATCCAGGCGATCGCCACAACCGCGGCGGCGACCACAAGGGCGATAAGAAGCCGACGCATCAGCCTTGACCAGCCATGTCAGCCAGTGCCGAGCGCGCGTTGATCAGCGCTGTCGCCTGCGTCACCCAGTCGTCCATGGCCCGCCTGGGAGGACCGCTCAATGTGTTGACAGCCGCGACCGCGCTGGGCAGGTCGCCGGCGTCAAGCGCGGCCTTCGCCGTGGACAACGCCGTCGCGGATGGGTTGCCAACCATCAGGTTGTCGCCGCGCCGCACGGTCACCAGGCCCTGCGCACGCTCCCAGACCCGGTCCGCCAGGGGCGCATTCTCGTCGTTGGCCTGCTCCGCCGCGAGCGCGGCCTGTTGCGCCTGCGGGAACGCCAGGCGAAGCTGCGCCTCGGTGGGCGGCGCCTGACGCGCGAAGCGGGCCAGGCCAGCCGGCGCGTTCGGCAGGTCGCCAACGGCCTTGCCGGCGGACAAGGCAAGGCCCGCTTGCTGAAGCCGGGCCAGGCGATTGAGGCGGTCGTTCAGGCCGCTGAGGGTGCCGGAGGCTTTTTCAACTGTCGCAATCCGCCCGGACAGCGCATCGACCTGCTGCTTCACAGCCTCGGTCTGCTGCCGAGTGGCGTCGATGCCGGACTGCGAACGGCCGGACAGGGCCTCGATCCGGCCGGACAGGGTGTCCAGCCGCACGCCAAGCTGCGCCGGATCGCCGACCCGGTTCTCCATGGCCTCAAGCCGTTGTGACATCTTCGCCTGGTCGGACGACACTTTCGCCAGATCGGAGGCCAGGGCTGGGGCGGGCCGTTGCTCCAGCCGGCTCAGGCGGGCATCGACGTCCGCCAGCCGCTGTTGCGCGCCATGCAGGTCGGCGACAGCGCTTTGCAGCTCCGCCGAAGGATTGGGGAACAGCCAGACGAGCAGGATCGCGATGGCCAGCGCCACGAAGCCAAGGCCGCAGAGCAGCGGCAGGCGATCACGCTTGCCAGCCGAGGCAGGGGATGGAGCCGCAACCGGCCTGTCGGGCTGGTCGGGCGAGGGCAGATAGGTTTGGTCACTCATTTCAACAGCACCAGCATTGCATCCTGGTTTGGCTTAGCAGCAACGCTTATGCGCCGCCAGGGAAGCGCCCTTAATGCCATGGCTGATCGCTCGCTGATAGACACCGCTGTGACACCGGCGACGCTTTCGGCCAGCTCCGCCGCCCGCACCAGGCGCACAAACGTCCGGGCGCTTTCCGCCGAGAAGAACAGCGCGGCCATGATATCCCCCCCTCGCAGGTGCGCCGCGGTCTCAGTGGGCAGGGCGTCAACCGCCACGCTGTCATAGGCAACGCGGCGCATGACGCGAAACCCCCGCTGCCGTAACGCCTGCGTCAGTTCGAGGCCCTGACGCCGCGCGGTGGGCAAAAACAGGGTCTGGCGGTTGGGCGCGACCGTCCTGGCAATCAGGGCGGGCAGCACGGAGGCATCCGCGTCGGCATCGATGACGCGGCGGAAACCTGCCGTCCGCGCGCACGCCGCCGTCGCGGAGCCAACCGTGAACACCGGTCGGTCAAAGCAGGCGGGCGGGCACGCCGGCACCGCGTTGCGGCTGGTC
>CAXTXZ010000588.1:0-2867 GCA_964248015.1 uncultured Rhodopila sp.
GAGGCCGAGGCGCGCATTGCGCATCTCGCTCATCACGACGCGCTGACAGGCTTGCCCAACCGGGTGCTGTTCCATGAGAACCTGAACAATGCCCTGGCGCGTGCGCAACGGGGCGAGGGTTTCGCCGTGTTCTGCCTCGACCTTGACCGCTTCAAGGAGGTGAACGACACGCTGGGGCATCCCATTGGCGATGCGCTGCTTCAGGCCGTCACCGCGCGCCTTCAACATGAACTGCGGGACACGGACACGCTCGCTCGGCTCGGCGGCGACGAGTTCGCTGTCATTCAATCAAGCCTTGATCAGGCGCGCGACGCGACCTCCCTCGCGCGCCGGTTGATCGAGGCCGTCAATGCGCCCTTCGATCTCAACGGTCATCAGGTCATCGTGGGCGCCAGCGTTGGCATTGCCGTTGCCCCTGGCGACGGACTGGAAGCCGACACCCTGCTGAAGGGCGCGGACATGGCTCTTTACCGCGCCAAGGCTGACGGACGGGGATGCTGGCGCTTTTTCGAGCCTGAGATGGACACGCGCATGCAGTTGCGGCGCGCATTGGAACTTGACCTGCGTCATGCGCTGGCCAGGCAGGAGTTCGAGCTGTTCTACCAGCCAATCGTCGATGTGGTCACGCGCCAGGCCAAGGGGCTGGAAGCGTTGATCCGCTGGCGCCATCCCGATCGCGGGCTGGTCCCGCCTGACGCCTTCGTGCCCCTGGCCGAGGAAATCGGGCTTATCATTCCGTTGGGCGAATGGGTGCTGCGACGGGCCTGCGCCGATGCCGTGACATGGTCCGACACGCTGAAGATCGCGGTCAACCTTTCCCCCGCGCAATTCGCCAGCCGTGGCTTGGTGGAAGCTGTCGGCAAGGCGCTCGAAAGCTCCGGCTTGGCGCCAGGACGGCTGGAACTCGAAATCACCGAGACGGTGATGTTGCAGGACACCGAGGCAACGCTGGCCATCCTGCACCGGCTGAAGGCCCTGGGGGTCAAGATCGCCATGGATGATTTCGGCACGGGATATTCGTCGCTCAGCTACTTGCAGCGCTTTCCCTTCGACAAGGTCAAGATCGACCGCAGCTTCACCCGCGAGCTTGAGCAGTCGCGCCAAAGCAATGCGATCGTGCTGGCTGTGACCCAGCTCTGTGCCGGGCTTGCAATGACAACGACGGCCGAGGGCGTGGAAACAGAAACGCAGTTCCGCGCCCTGCAACGCAAAGGCTGCCAGGAAGCGCAAGGCTACCTGTTCAGCAAACCCCGGCCAGCCGATGAAATTCCGGCTTTGCTGAAGCAATTGGAACAGGCGCGCCAAGTGGATGCCATGTAGCGCCCGCGGTCATGGCGCATGGACAGCCTATGGGCGCGATAATCCTGCTCCGTCCGTGGCCAGGCCGATCGCCCTTGCTGGAAGCCAGGACGCGCGTTTCAGTCCGGACAAAGCTGCGCCCGCCACCGCAAGCCGTTGAGCGCGAAGCGGCGGTCACCAAAAGCCGTCCCGCCTTGGGCAGCGACAGGCAGGGCGCAATGGAACACCATTCTTCGTTGCCGCCATCTGGCAATGAGTCTCGCGTCCGGAGCTGACAGGCTTCATCCACCTGCCTGCCGAGCAACCGTATCTATCCCGAAATAACCTCCCCAAAGGGTATCCATCCATGCCCGTCGAACTTCACCAGGCGCATCTGCTTGAGCGGGTAGTAATCCTTTGGCCCCGTGGTCACCCGGATGCCCGGTTGCAGCATCGGCAGCTCAAGATCCAGGCTGGTGGCCTGGCGCAGGATGTTCTCGCGCGAAAGGTCGTTGCCGCACTGCTTCAGCACCTGCGCCAGGGTCTGCGCCGTCGAGTATCCATAAGCGTTGTTGACGTCGGAAAGGTCCGCGCCGGGATAGTACTTCTCCAGCCAGCCGCGCCACGCCAGGTAGCCCGGATCGTTCGCCCACTGCTTGTCGGTCGGGTCTTTCAGGTAGCTGGCGGTTATGACGTCGATGGCCTTCTCCGGCCCGGCTGGCATGATGGCGGTGGCCACCGAGGACCCGGTTGACGAAATGAAGAACAGCCGCGGCTTCCAGCCGATGTCGAACGCCTTGCGGATCGCCATGCCGTTGAATTTCGGGATGCCGGTCATGAAGAGCACGTCGGCGCCCTTGTCGCGCAGCGTCAGGATCTGCGAATCCACCGTCGGGTCCGACACCTCGTAGGTCGCGGTGGCGACGATCATCTTGCTGGCCGCGTCCCCCAGCCCGTCCCGGAATCCCTTGAAGTAGTCGCGCCCCGAATCGTCGCCCTGGTACAGCACGGCCACCTTGGCATCCGGCGCCTGCTGAAGCGCGTACTTGGCATAGATGCGCCCCTCCACCTGATAGGTCGGTTGCCAGCCGAGGCTCCAGGGGTAGTGCTCCTGGTCGCCGAACTGGGTGGCGCCGGAGGCGATGAAAAGCTGCGGCACCTTCTTGGTGTTGACGTACTTCCGCGTGGCGTTGGTGGTTGGGGTGCCCAGGGTGTTGAACAGGAAAGCGACCTTGTCCTCCTCGATCATCCGGCGGGTCAGTTCGACGGTCTTGGGCGGCAGGTAGCCGTCATCAAGCGACAGCATGCGCAGCTTGCGCCCATTGATGCCGCCCTGGCTGTTGATCATCTGGAAGTACGCGTCGGACGCCTTGCCGATGGTGCCGTAGGAGGAAGCCGGGCCGCTGTAGGGCATTGTCTGGCCGAACAGGATTTCATCCGCGGTGACGCCGGGCGCGTTCTCGGCCCAGGCCCTTCGCGCGATCATCGCTGTGGCCCCGGCCAGGACAAGGCGACGGGTTGGCTGGTGCATGACGGTTCTCCAAGGCTTGTTGCGCGCTAGCTGAATGGAGCAACCGGATCTGTCAATC
>CAXTXZ010000589.1:0-2864 GCA_964248015.1 uncultured Rhodopila sp.
GGCAGCATCAGCAGCGCGTCGCGCGTCGCGCCGGTGAAGAAGATGCCGGCCAGCAGCATGGTGGCGACAATGGTCACGGCGTAGGTCTCGAACAAATCGGCCGCCATGCCGGCGCAGTCGCCCACGTTGTCGCCCACGTTGTCGGCGATCACGGCGGGGTTGCGGGGGTCGTCCTCGGGGATGCCGGCCTCGACCTTGCCCACCAGGTCGGCGCCCACGTCCGCGCCCTTGGTGAAGATGCCGCCGCCAAGCCGCGCGAAGATCGAGATCAGCGAGCCGCCGAAGCCCAACGCGACCATGGCTTCCAGCACCTTGCGCAGGTCAAGGTCGCTCATGGCCACGTTGTAGCTGCCGCGCAGCACGAAGTAGTAGCCGGCGACCCCGAGCAACCCGAGGCCGACCACCAGCATGCCGGTGATCGCCCCCGCCTTGAAGGCGATGTCCAGCCCGGCCGCCAGGCCCTTGCGCGACGCCTGCGCGGTGCGCACGTTGGCGCGCACCGAGACGTTCATGCCGACATAGCCCGCCACCGCCGACAGCAACGCGCCGATCAGGAACCCGATCGCGGTGTGCATCCCCAGGACAAGGGCGAGCAGGATCAGGATGACCACGCCAACCATGGCGATCGCGGTGTACTGCCGGTTGAGGTACGCCTTGGCGCCTTCCTGCACCGCCGCCGCGATGTCCTGCATGCGGGACGTTCCGGGGTCCGCGGCAAGCACCTGCCTGCCGGTGACGAAGCCGTACGCCAGTGCGGCCAGACCGCAGAGTATGATCAAGATTTCCGCCACGATCATCGCGGTTATTTCCCTCCGTTTGTTGGTTTGGCGTTGCCGCGGACGCCATAATCCATGTCAGCCCCATATGACAGAGGCATCCGCATCCGGCAATCATCACGGCGCTGCATCCGGGCAGGGAACCGCCGTCACGCGGCAGGTTGCGCGGCGAGAGGCGTGGAACAATCCGCTCGTGGCTCAGCTTATGCCCTGTGCCACGTCCTGATCAGTCGGGAAACGTCCGGTGGCCTTCTTCGACCAGGCCGGACGGCCATCGACCGTGATCTCGAAGGCGCCGCCGCCGCTCTTGCGCAGGCGGACCTGCGCGTCTGGATGGGCCTTCAGGATCAGGTTCCGCGCCGCGATCGCCCGCTTCTCGTAGCCTCACATGCCGCAGTATTCGATTTCAACCTGCATCTTTCGATGTCCCTTCAGTTGTCAAGCGCGAAACAACTTGGCATTCGGCGGCAGGATGGGCAAGAAGCAGCCGACATCCGAGTGAGGCCCATGACCGAACAGCGCATCGTTCCCGTTATCCTGTCCGGCGGCTCGGGCACCAGGCTGTGGCCGGTGTCGCGCGAAAGCTTCCCCAAGCAGCTCTGGCCCTTGGTGTCGGAGCGGACGCTGATGCAGGAAACCGCCCTGCGCGCGGCGGGTCCGGGCTTCGCGCCGCCGGTCGTGGTCTGCAACAACGAGCACCGCTTCCTGATCGCGGAGCAGTTGCGCGACGCCGGCGTGCACGAGGCTCGCATCCTGCTGGAGCCGGTGGGCCGCAACAGCGCGCCAGCGATCGCCGCCGCCGCCGTGCTGGTGGCCGAGGACGATCCCGACGCGGTGCTTTGGATGATGGCGGCGGATGCCTCGATCGCCGATGCCGCGGCGTTGCAGGCGGCGTTGGCCGCCGCCGCGGCGGCGGCGCGGGCGGGCCACGTCGTGACCTTTGGCATGAAACCTACGGCGCCGGAAGTCGGCTATGGCTATATCGAGATCGGTGATCCGCTGCACGAGGCGGCGGGCGTGCACCGCGTGGCGCGGTTCCTGGAAAAGCCCGACGTGGCGACGGCGGAACGGTTTCTCTCCGGCGGGCGGCACCTGTGGAACTCCGGGATGTTCGTGTTCACCGCCCGTACTCTGCTGGAGGAACTGGATCGGCACGCGCCCGACGTCCTGCGGGCGGTGCGCCAGTCGGTGGCGGAGCGCCAGTCCGACCTGGATTTCATCCGGCTGGGGGTGGCCGCGTTCAAGGCCTGCCCGTCGATCAGCCTGGACTATGCGGTGGCGGAGCGCACCAGCCGAGCGGCGGTGGTGCCGGCCGATCTGGGATGGTCGGATGTGGGAAGCTGGAGCGCGCTGTGGGACCTTGGGGCCAAGGACGCGAAGGGCAACGTGGCCTTGGGCGACGTGGTGCTGGAGGACGCCAGGAACTGCTACGTCCGCAGTGACGGCATGCTGGCGGCCGTGGTCGGGCTGCAGGACGCGGTGGTTGTGGTGACCGAGGACGTGGTGCTGGCCATGCATCGCGGCCGGGCACAGGACGTCAAGAAGATCGTCGACCGCCTGAAGAGGGCCGGCCGGTCCGAGGCTGTGGCGCATAACCGCAGCTACCGCCCCTGGGGCCACTACGAGAGCCTGATCCAAGGCGACCGCTTCCAGGTGAAGAAGCTCGTCGTCTCGCCCGGGCGGCAACTGTCGCTGCAGAGCCATTTCCATCGGGCGGAACATTGGGTGGTGGTGAACGGCACGGGGCGCGTCACGCGTGACCAGGAGGTCGTGATCCTGCGCGAGAACGAAAGCATTTACCTGCCTTTGGGCTGTGTCCACCGGCTGGAGAATCCCGGAAAAATCCCGTTGGTCATAATAGAGGTGCAATCAGGGGCCTATCTGGGTGAGGATGACATTGTCCGCCTGGAGGACACCTACGGCCGGACCTGATGGCATTCGCTTCAAAGCCAGGGCTTCCGCTTCAGGGCGCGGGATAAGGTTACTCGTCCACAAGGACGACGCGGCGGATGCCGGCTGAGGTTATCGTTGCACTAGAGCCATTTGCGTTTTAGTTTGAACGATAGCCTTTGAGGCGGAACCAGGCTT
>CAXTXZ010000590.1:0-2860 GCA_964248015.1 uncultured Rhodopila sp.
TCGAACAGGCCGATGATCAGAACCAGCGACGTGTCCTTGAAGAAGCCGATAAAGGTGTTGACCAGCGGCGGGATGACCAGCCGCAAGGCTTGCGGCAGTATGATGAAGGCGGTCTTCTGCCAGTAGCTCAGCCCCATCGCGTCGGCGGCCTCGCCCTGGCCCTTGGGCAGCGATTGCAGGCCGCCACGGACCACTTCGGCCAGGTAGGCGCCAGCGAACAGGATGAAGGCGATCTGCGCGCGCAGCAGCTTGTCGATGTTGACGCCGGCGGGCATGAACAGCGGGAACATGACGCTGGCCATGAACAGCACCGAGATCAGCGGCACCCCGCGGACCAGTTCGACATAGAACACGCACAGCATCCTCACCGCCGGCAGCTTCGTCGAGCGCCGCCCAAGGGCCACCAGGACGGCAAGCGGAAAGGCGAAGGCCAGGCCGAATGTGGCCAGGATCAGGGTGATCGGCAGGCCGCCCCAGTAGTCCTCGGACACCTCCGGCAGGCCCAGCACGCCGCCCCACATCAGCACGCCGACGGCGGCCAGGGTGACGACCCAGATCAGCGCCAGTTCCTTGCGCCAAAAGCGGCGCATGCCGGAGACGGCGAACAGGCCGATGAACAGCAGCACGACGATCGCCGGGCGCCATTGCTGGTCGTACGGATAGCGGCCAAACAGGATCAGACGGTACTTGTCGGCAAAGATGGCCCAGCAGGCGCCGACGCCTTTGGCGTTCTGGCAAACTGATGTGTCGGGAATTCCGGTCGGCCCGTAAGGCACGCTCCAGACGGCGTTGACCACGGCCCAGCCGATCAGGCTGGCCAGCACCCGGACGATGGCATAGCCCAGCACCAGGGTGATCGCGGTGGACCACCAACTGCCGAACAGGTTGGCGCGGGCCCAGGCGACAGGCCCAGCCGAAGCGATGGAGGGGCGGAGGCGTGCCTCGGTTGGCGTGGGTCCGGAGGCGGCAATGGAGGTGCTCATGGCGTTCAGCGCTCCACCAGCGCGATATGCGCGTTGTACCAGTTCATGAACAGGCTGATCGACAGGCTGATCGACAGGTAGACCGCCATGATGACGGCGATGCCCTCGATCGCCTGGCCGGTCTGGTTCAGCGTGGTGTTGGCAATGGACACGATGTCCTGAAAGCCAATTGCGACGGCCAGCGAGCTGTTCTTGGTCAGGTTCAGGTACTGGCTGGTCATCGGCGGGATGATGACGCGCAGCGCCTGCGGCAGGACGATCTGGCGCAACACCTGGCTGCTGCGCAGGCCCAGCGCGCCCGCTGCTTCCCACTGCCCTTGCGGGATGGCCTGGATGCCCGAGCGGACGATTTCCGCGATGTAGGACGCGGTGTAGGTGACCAGCCCGATCAGCAGGGCGAAGTATTCCGGGCTGACGGTCAGGCCGCCCTGGAAGTTGAAGCCTTTCAGCACCGGAAGCTCAACATGGAAGGGCGCGCCAAGCACGGCCCAGACGATCACCGGCAGTCCGACCAGCAATCCAAGCGCTACAGGCCAGACAGCGGGCCGAACGCCAGTGGCTTCCTGCTGCCGAGTGGCTCTGCGGCTCCAGATAACCGTGCCCACGATTCCGACGATAAACGCGATCAGGCCAGCGGCATGGGCGGTCTGCCATTCCAGCGCCGGCAGCTTCATGCCTCGGTTGGACAAGTAGGCGGCCGTGCCGAGGTGCCAGGACTGCCTGGGCGCCGGCAGCCCTTGCAGCATGGTGTACCAGAACAGCAGTTGCAGCAGCAGGGGCAGGTCGCGCAATGTCTCCACGTAAAACGCCGTGATCTTCGACAGCAGCCAGTTCTTCGACAGCCGGCCGATGCCGATCACCGTGCCCAGGATGGTGGCAAGGACAACGCCAACGATCGCCACTTGCAGCGTGTTCAGCACGCCGATGGCCATGGCGCGGCCATAGGTATTGACCGCCGGGTTATAGGGCAGCAACGACTCGCCGATCGGGATGCCGGCCACACGGTCAAGGAAGCCGAAGCCTGTCGCGATATGGCGAGCCGCCAGATTCTGGCTGGTGTTGCTGATCAGGTACCAGGCAATGGAGGCAACAAGGCCAATGATGACAATCTGCCAGACGATCGAGCGGAACATCGGATCGGTCCAGGACAGCCGCATGCGTCGCTTGGGCGCGCCACGAGTGGCGACCAGCCGTGGGTCGGCGATAGCTTGAGACATGATCCGGCGAGCTCCCCTCGGCTGCGCGATAAGCAGACATGCAACATTCAGGCCGCAAGTCAATGCGTTGGCCGCAATACTGCATCTATCGCAATGTGCGTCGAAACAGGCGGGAGATCAATCGCACGCCTGCGGCATCGCCATAAATGCCGGATCACGCTATGGCTGCCTGACGAAGCCGACCCGGAGGATCTCTGAATGAACGCGCCACACCCCGCGATCACGCCGCTGGCGCCCGCTGAAACCCGCCATGTGCACGTGCTGAAGCAGTTGGAACGCAAGCTGCTGTGGCTGTCGGCTTGGATGATCCACCACGCCAACCACGTCCGGCCGAACCGCGACGGGCTGAAGGTCGGCGGCCACCAGGCATCCTGCGCCTCCTGCATCTCCATCATGGCCGCTCTTTACCTTGAGATCGCCCGCCCGCAGGACCGCATCGCGGTGAAGCCGCATGCCGGCCCTGTGTTCCACGTGATGAACTACCTGTTCGGCCGCCAGACACGCGAAAAACTGGAAGGGCTGCGCCAGTTCGGCGGCATCCAGCCCTATCCGTCACGCGTCAAGGACGGCGGCGAGGTTGATTTCTCCACCGGCTCCGTTGGCCTTGGCGTTGCCATGACCAGTTTCTCCGCCCTTATGGCTGACTACACCCGCCTGCAC
>CAXTXZ010000591.1:0-2856 GCA_964248015.1 uncultured Rhodopila sp.
TCGAGTAGTTCATGTTGGCGATACCGCCTTCGTAAATCAGGTCGACGATCAGCTTGACTTCGTGCAAGCACTCGAAATACGCCATTTCGGGGGCGTAGCCGGCTTCCACCAGGGTTTCGTAGCCGCCCTTTATCAGCTCGACCAGGCCGCCGCAGAGCACGACCTGCTCGCCGAACAAATCGGTCTCGCATTCCTCCTTGAACGTTGTCTCGATCACCCCCGCTCGGCCGCCGCCAATGGCCGAGGCGTAGGACAGCGCCACTTCCAGGGCATTGCCGGACGGGTTCTGCGAGACGGCGACGAGGCAGGGCACGCCGCCGCCGCGCTGGTACTCGCTGCGCACGGTGTGGCCGGGGCCTTTCGGCGCGATCATGAACACGTCGATGTCGGGGCGGGGATCGAGCAGGTTGAAGTGGACGTTCAGGCCATGGGCGAAGGCCAGGGCCGCGCCGGGCTTCATGTTGGGGCCGAGCTTGTCGCGGTAGAGGTCGCCTTGGCCCTCGTCGGGGGTGAGGACCATGACGACGTCGGCCCATTTGGCGCACTCGGCGGGGTCCATGACCTTCAGGCCGGCGGCTTCCGCCTTGGCGATGCCGGCCGATCCCGCGCGCAAGCCGATGGCTAGCTGCTTGACGCCGCTTTCCTTCAGGTTCAGGGCATGGGCATGGCCCTGGCTGCCGTAGCCGATGATGGCGACGTTCTTGCCCTTGATCAGGTTCACGTCGGCATCGCGATCGTAGTAGACGCGCATGGTTCTTCGTCCTCTTGCTTGACTGCTGTTTATATGACCCTGCTGCCTCGGGCGAGCGCGGCGATGCCGCTGCGGGACACTTCGGCCAGGCCGAGGTCTTGCATCAGCTCGATGAAGGCGTCGATCTTTTCCACCGCGCCGGTCAGTTCAAAGACGAAGCTTCCCAACGTCGTGTCAACCACGCGGGCGCGGAAGGTGTCGGCGATGCGCAGCGCCTCGACGCGCATCTCCCCGGTGCCGATGACTTTCACCAGGGCGAGTTCGCGGGCGACGTGCGGGCCGTCCATCGTCAGGTCGGCCATGCGATGCACGGGAACCAGGCGGTCGAGTTGCGCCTTGATCTGCTCGATCACCATGCTGGTGCCGGAGGTGACGATGTTGATCCGGCTGCGCGCGCCCGTGGCATCGACCGGGGCAACGGTCAGGCTGTCGATGTTGTAGCCCCGGCCGGAGAACAGGCCGATGACGCGCGCCAGGACGCCGGACTCGTTGTCCACAAGGACCGAGATCGTCGCGCTGCGGGGTGTCGTGTCGGTGGGATCGGGCATCGGGGAACCGGATTGCCAAAGCTAAAGGGGTTGGAAGGAAGCGGCGCGCAGGCTAACGGGGGACGTCCGCGCGCGGGGGAGGCCCCGCGGCGGCTGGGCAGGCACAAGCCTTGCCTTAGACCAGGGCCATTCCCGCGTCGCTGACCCCTGCGCCGGAGGCTTCGTGCTCCGGTCCCAGCAGCATCTCGTTGTGGGCCGCGCCGCTGGGGATCATCGGGTAGCAGTTCTCCGCCTGATCGACGGCGATGTCGGCGATCACCGCTGTCGGGCAGTCCAGCATGGCGTGGATGACGTCATCGAGTTCATCAATCGACTGGGCGCGCATGCCCTTGGCATGGAAGGAATCCGCAAGCTTGACGAAATCCGGCAGCGCGGCGGAATAGGTTTCCGAGTAACGGCTGCCGTGCAGCAGCTCCTGCCACTGCCGCACCATGCCCATGTACTGGTTGTTCAGGATGAACACCTTCACCGGCAGGCGATACTGCGCCAGGGTGCCCATCTCCTGGATGTTCATCAGGATCGATGCCTCGCCGGCGATGTCGATGACCATGGCGTCCGGATGGGCGATCTGCACGCCCATGGCGGCCGGCAGGCCGTAGCCCATGGTGCCGAGGCCGCCCGATGTCATCCAGCGGTTCGGCTTTTCAAAGAGGAAGTGCTGCGCCGACCACATCTGGTGCTGACCGACCTCGGTGGTGATGAAGGTTTCCTGGCCGCGAGCGCGGGTGATCTCGTACAGGCGCTGGATGGCGTATTGCGGCTTGATGATGCCGCCGCGCGTCTTGTCCTGGGTGAACTTCAGGCAGTCCTTGGCTGTCCAGGCATCGATCTGACGCCACCACGCGGCTTGCGCTTGGGTGTCCATGGAGGCGTTGCTGGCCTCCCAGGCCTCCAGCAGCGCCGTCAACGCCTTGCCGGCGTCGGCGATGATGGGGATCTCGACCGGGACGTTCTTGTTGATGGACGAGCCGTCGATGTCGATGTGGATCTTTCGCGAGTCCTGGCTGAACGCGTTGAGCCGCCCGGTCACCCGGTCGTCGAAGCGCGCGCCAACCGCCAGGAGCACGTCGCAGCCGTGCATCGCGAGGTTGGCCTGGTAGGTGCCGTGCATGCCCAACATCCCAAGGAACTGGGGGTCGCTGGCAGGGTAGCAGCCCAGGCCCATCAGCGTGTTGGTGACGGGGAAACCAGCAAGGCGGGCGAACCGGGTCAAGGCCTCGGAGGCGGCGGGGCCGGCGTTGATGACGCCGCCGCCGGCGTAGATCATTGGCCGCTTGGCCCCCTTCAGCAAGGCGACAGCCTTGGCGATCTGGCCCAGGTCCGGGTCGGTGTGCGGCCGGTAGCTGGGATGGTGCGGCGCCGGTTCGGCGTACGGAGCCTTGTTGATGACGATGTCCTTGGGCAGGTCGATCACCACCGGGCCGGGCCGGCCGCTGCGGGCGACGTAGAACGCCTCGTGCACCACGCGGGCCACGTCCTCGGAGCGCTTGACCAAATAGTTATGCTTGGTCGCGGGCCGGGTGATGCCCGTCGTGTCCGCCTCCTGGAAAGCGTCGT
>CAXTXZ010000592.1:0-2855 GCA_964248015.1 uncultured Rhodopila sp.
TACGCAGACTGCGCAGTCTGGAAGGCCAGCGACCTGACAATCGAGGGTGCCGGCCCGGATGCCACCGTCATCACCGGCAAGACTTGCCTGGGCAAGGGGCTGTTCGTCACTCAAGGCAGCAACATCACCATTCGAAACCTGACCCTGGCGGACGCCCGCGGGCCCGACTTCAACGGCGCCGGCATCCGCGCCGAGGGAGGCGACCTGCGCGTCCAGCACGTTCATTTCATCAACAACCAGGATGGCCTGCTCGCCGGCGCATTGCCCGGCGCAAGGATTGTCATCAGCGACAGCGTGTTCATCCGCAACGGCACATGCGAAGGCATCGGCGGCTGCGCGCATGGCCTGTATGTTGGCGACCTCGCGCTGCTGCGCGTGGAACGGTCGCGATTCCTGGAAACCCGCCAAGGGCACCACATCAAGTCCCGGGCGAAGCGGACCGAGGTCATCGGCTGCGACATGGCCGACGGCGACACCGGCACCGCGAGCTACGATGTTGACATACCGAACGGCGGCGCGGTGCTGCTGCGCGACAACAAGATCCAGAAAGGCCCCAAGTCGGAGAATCCCAGGGCCGCTGTCATGATCGGCGCCGAGGGCCTCACCCAGCCGACGCCGGAGATTGTTGTCAGGCACAACAGCTTCCTGGTTGAGGGCTCCTACCGTTCATACCTCGTTGTCAACAAAACCGCGACGCCCGCCGCCCTGGCCGGCAACGTCCTGAGCGGCAATGCGCAACCCCTGCTCGGCGAAGGCAGCGTGCGCTGACGCCGCTGGCTTGGGATCTTGACCGGGTCGATGTCAGATGCGCGGCGGCTGTATATCGGGTGGCTGGCAATGTCCTGGCCCTCGCCGCGCGTCACTGGCCAGCATCCCGCAAAATGACAAACCGATTGACGTGGGAAACTTTCCCACATACGGTTGAGCATCAACGGAAGGCAGCTATTAACCTTGCTTTAAAGGTTATTCGTGCAAAATATGTTTTGATAAAAACCGCAACGATTTGAAACCGGCTCATTGTTCCGGAGCCATCCGGTCATCGTGCCGGACAATCAAGAGGCCCCTGACATGTCTTACGTCGACGCCTCCACTTTGAAGACCCGCCAGCCCCTGGTCAGCCGGGTCGAAAGATCAGGATTTAGTTTATCTGACGCGGATTTGCACAGTGACGATGATCGCTTCGCGCCTGACCACGATCTTGACCTTCGCCAGTTGCGCCATCACACGAAAAACACGCTGCAGCGGATTATCGGCCTGATTTCGGAAGCGCCTGGGCTGAGCGACACCCCAGCCGGGGAAAAGCTCGCGCGGGAACTGGAATATCGGATCTGTCTGTCCGCCACGATCTCGAACGCGCTGTTCGGGCTGACGGATGCGCCCGGATCAATGGCCGAGCGGCTGCGCCAGCTCGCGGGGGCGGTGGTCGACATGATGCGGGACGCGGATCAGGTGATCCGGGTTGGCGTGTCGATGAAAGGTTGCTGTCCGGCCGAACTGCGGGAAGCGGTGATGCGGTCCGCGCACGAGCTTATCGGCAACGCGGTCAAGCATGGCATGAAGGGCCGTTCGAACGGGCGGATCGCCGTGCGCCTGGTCAGTGAGTACGGCATGACGACCCTGACGGTCACGGATAATGGCTGGGGTTTCCCAGGCGCCCCACGCATGGGCGAGGGCTTGTCGCTGGCGCAGGGTTTCGCGGAGCGGGACGGCGGTTCCCTTCACCTGGACGGCACGGACGGCACGGTGGCAAGGCTGGAGCTGCCGCATCAGGTTTAACCCCTGATCGTCCGTCAGCGCGGCGGCGCCAGAGGCATTGCCCGCCTGCGGACCGGTCAAAGCAGCATTGCCATCAACGTTTCGTCCAGCAGGTCATCGCCCACGCGCAGGCTGCGCGGCTCCACGCCGTAAACGCTGAAGCCGACGCGCTGGTACAAGCGCCGCGCCGTTTCGTTTCCAACGGTGACCGATAGCGTCAGCACCGACAGGCCCTCCGCCCCCGCGCGCGCCACGAGCTGGTCGATCAGCCCGCGCGCCAGGCCGCTCCGCCGCCAGGCGGGAACAACATAGACGGCGGAGATGTGGCCTTTGTGCCGCTGCTTGACCCGGTTCGAAACCACCAGCCCGGCGGTTCCCACCAGCGCGCCGTCGGCGAAGCCGCCCAGCGTGACGCTGGGTGACGCGCCGATCATCCGCGACAGATCGCCGGATTGCTCTTCCTCGTAATCCGCGCCGAACGCCGAGGGATGGTCATGCAGCGCCCGCAGCCGCAGCGGACAGTACAGCGGCAGATCATCCGGCCGCAGCGGACGGATCCGCCAGGATGCCTCTCCGGTCAGGCGAACGCCTCCGCGATCCGCGCCGCCAGCCGGCGCGCGACATCGTCCTTCGCCAGCCGGGGCCAATCCTCCGTGCCGCCAGCGGAAACGATATGCACCAGGTTTTCCGCTCCACCCATGATCCCGGTTGCCGGCGAGACATCGTTGGCGACGATCCAGTCGGCGTTCTTGCGCGCCAGCTTGCCTTGGGCATTGGCCAGCAGGTCGTCGGTTTCCGCCGCGAAGCCGATGACCAGCCGGGGCCGTCGCGGCCCGGCGGCGGCAATCGTCGCCAGGATGTCCGGGTTGGGGACCAGGGACAGGGTGGGCGGCGCGGCGCCAGGCTGCTTCTTGAGCTTGCCGCTCGCCGCCTGTTCCACCCGCCAGTCGGCGACGGCGGCGGCGAAGACAGCGATGTCGACCGGCAGCGCGGAGCGGCAGGCCTCCAGCATGTCATGCGCGGTTTCCACATGGCGCACCGTCATGCCGGGCGGATCGGGCACCGAGACCGGACCGCTGACCAATGTCACCCTTGCGCCC
>CAXTXZ010000593.1:0-2854 GCA_964248015.1 uncultured Rhodopila sp.
GTTCCGGTGATCGCCGACCTGCCGGTGGGGGAGAATTTTCGCGACCACTATTCGACGCGGATCGTCGCGCGGGTGAAGAACGTCAAGACGATGAACGAGATGTCGCATGGCCTGGACCTGATGGGCCAGATCGCGCGATGGGCCTTGGGCAAGCCGAGCATCATGGCGCTGACGCCAAGCGTGGTGCATTGGTTCTGGCAGACCGAGGATACGATGCGCCAGCCTGACGTGCAGGGGGTGTTCAGCCCGGCGAGCTACAAGGCGGGGTTTGTCGGGCTGTTGGATGATTACCCCGGCATGACATGCGGCGTGTGGCAGCACAGGCCGGAAAGCATTGGCCATGTCCGCGCCCGCTCCGCCGATCCGTTCGTTGATCCCGTCATCCAGCCGAATTACCTGAAAGACCCGATGGATCAGCGGGTGCTGGTGAAGGGCATGCGCCTGGCGCGCAAGCTGCTGCACACGTCCGCCCTGGCGCCGTTCCTTGATCGCGACGAGTTGCCGGACGCAGGCATCCAGACGGATGACGAGTGGCTGGGTTACGCGCGCCAGTATGGCTCGACGGCGTACCACCTGATCGGCACCGCGCGCATGGGGCCGGCGAGCGACAAGACCTCGGTGGTGGATGATCAGTTGTGTGTCCATGGGTTGCAGGGGATCAGGGTGGTCGACGCATCCATCATGCCAAACATGCCATCGGCCAACACCTACAGCTCCACCATGATGATCGCCGAGAAGGCGTCCGACATGATCCGCGGACGGGCGCCGCTGGAACCGGTCGAAGGGATCGCGGCTTAGAGTATCTGTTTTGGTCAAGCCTCTTTTTCACGACCTCTGAGGCGCTCGGGGTGGGGCAGGATGGGACGGTGCTCGCGGCCGTCAAGCCCGCTTCGCGCCGCATTGCGGTGGCCTCCGGCCAGGCTTGACCGCCGCTGCGCGCGGTTCCCTTGGATGGCATGGCCGGGACGAGAAAACGGTGGCTCGACCGAACCAGAAAACACCATGACGCGGGGCGATGTTGATTGCGGCCTGTCATGCGCTGGCCAGTTCTGCGGTCCACATGCGGTTATCGCGCAGCAGCGCATTGGCGATGATCACCAGTTTGCGCATGACGGCGACGATCGCGGGCTTGGCGGGTTTGCCGGCCTTGCGCAGCGCCAGGTATGTTGCCTTCAGCGGCGGATTGAAGCGGATGGCGACCAACGCTGGCCTATAGAGCGCTTGGCGCAGCGGTGCGCGTCCGCCCTGGATGGCGCTTTTGCCCCGCCGGTTTCCGGACTGGCGGGTGATCGGCGCCAGCCCGCTCAAGCTGGCGGCCTGCTTGGCGTGCAGGCTGCCCGGCTCCGGCCTGTCGATGAGCATGGCAAGGACGGAGACGGCGCCGAGGCCGGGTAGGCTGAGCAGGATGTCGAAGCGGGCCTTGAGGCTGTCCTGCTGGGCCGCCAGCGCGGCCTGTTCGTGATCAATGGCCTTGATCTGCGCCTCGACCTGCTTGAGTTGCTGGAGGTTCTGGCGCCTCAGCAGCGGCAAGGTGAGGTTTTGCCCCGGTTGAGGGCGGCGGTGCGGTCTTTCACCAGGGCGCGGCGGGCGGCGAGCAATTCAGCCAGGCCGTCGATGGCGGGATCCTGGGCGGGCCGGATGTCGGGCTGCGGCGTGGCGCCGAAGCGGGCGAGCGCAGGGCATTGCCGGCAATGCCCGGGGCGCGGCATCGACGGTGTCGGTCTTGGCCCGCTTGCCGCTGGCCTCGGCGAAACGGCGGGCCTGCCAAGGGTTGATCTTGACGCCGGGCAAGGCAGCCTTGGCCAGTGCCTGTTGCAAGGCCCGATGGCAGGCGCCGGTCGCCTCGAAGAGGATGCGGGCCGGCTGTTTTGGGGTGATCCAGGCGATCAGCTCGGCGTGCCCGGCGCGATTGTTGGGGAACGGCTGGACGCCGCCTTCGGGATGAACATGGACATCGAGACGATCCTTTGAGATGTCGATGCCGATGGTGACCTGGCCTGCTGAGGGTGATAGTAAGATGCTCATCTTTTCCTGTCCCATGCTTGTCATCCGAGGCGTCTGAACACCCAGGCATCCGTTCGGGCCGCAAGGAAAAGAAGGGGGCGATCACACTCTGGCTCGGTCCTGCATGACCGACTTTTCCTCGATCCATCTCCCTTCGCCATCGGCGGTCGCCGCCCGCGGGCTTGGCCTGCCAGCCGCCGGTCTCCCGGAAGCGCTGCGTCCAGCGAAGGGCGCTGCTGGCACTGACCTTGAACGCCACGCTCGCGCTCCGGCGCGACGTGCCCGCCGTCACCGATCCGACAACGCGCTCTCGCAAATCAGAAGGATAGGCGCCAGGCATTTGGTCCCCGCGGATCGGTTGTCCAAGGACAACCGGCTTGTTGGCACAAGCTTGGAAAGCACAAATGGCCAGCGACACTTCAACCTGATCGGAAAAGGCTCTAAGTCAACGATTCGAGTAACCTCGGCGGCTCCGACGCGGTAAGTGGGGCTGCTAGCCATTACGACTCCTCGAAAGGGTGGGCGGATGAACGCACGATTCCCGTCCACCTAAGGATCGGCAGGAGCGTGGGCAACGAGCTTGCGCTTATGGGTCTGATAAACTCAGCTAAAGAATGACCCGCGCCGAATTTTCCGAGCTCATGGTGTTCCTGGAGGTCGCCGAACGGGGGAGCTTCGCCCGCGCAGCGGCCCACCTAGGCCTGGCCTCCTCAGCGCTTAGCCAGAAGATTAAGCAATTGGAGCAAGGACTGGGCGTCCGGCTTCTCAATCGCACAACTCGCAGCGTCTCGGTGACCGAAGCCGGGGAGCAGTTGGTCGCTCGGCTTCGACCCTTGGCAGAGGGGTTGGA
>CAXTXZ010000594.1:0-2849 GCA_964248015.1 uncultured Rhodopila sp.
CGCCAGCACGGCGCGGGGCTCGTCGGCCGCGACGCCGCCCAGGAAGCCGGCGACATAGCCGGGCTGGCCGGGCGGTGGGCCGCTGGGGCCAAGGACCGATTTGGTGACGGTATCGACGGTGGAGCAGCCGGGCAGGAAGGCCAGCAAGGCAAGCACGGCATGCAGGCGCCGACGGGCCGGCCGCAGCGCCCTTTGCGGTAGCAGGGTTATCATGCCGCGACGCAATCCTTCCAAAGTCTCCAGGCGCTGGTCCAAGCGACCGCGCCCCACCATCAAGCAGCGGTGCCATAGACGGCTTCACAGGGGGCGGCAACACGCGCGGGGCAAATCCCCCGGGAAGGCTTATGCCGCGACGCTTTTCCGGTTAGACATGACTCCCACGAACCGAGGGGAAAACCCAGGATGAACCGCCTGTCACGCTTCACGATCCTGCTTTTGGCTGGCTTGCTCCCTGTCTCCGGCGCGCGGGCGGCGGAGTTCACCCCGTCGCAGCGGGCGGACATCGTGTCGATCGTGCGCGACGCGCTGAAGCAAGACCCCTCCATCCTGCGCGAGGCCATCGTCGCGCTGCAAGCGGATGACAGCGCCCGATCGGGGGAAGCCGCGCGCGCGGCCATCGCGCAGGCGCGCGACGCCCTGGTTTCACCCGCCGACCCGGTTGACGGCGATCCGCATGGCGATGTGACGATCGTCGAGTTCTTCGACACGCGCTGTCCCTATTGCCGGCGGATGGAGCCGACGATGGGCAGCTTCCTGACGCAGGACAGGAAGGTGCGGCTGGTGTACAAGGACCTGCCGATCCTGGGTCCGGGAAGCGTGCTGGGATCAAAGGCGCTGCTCGCCGCGCAGATGCAGAACGCCTATGGCCGGATGCGGGACGCGGTGATGAAGCTGCCGCCCGACACCACGCTGCCTCAACTGGAGAGCACGGCGCGCGGGCTGGGCCTGGACTGGCCGAGGATGGCGCGGGACATGGAAGACCCGGCGGTGCAGGCGCGGATCGACGCCAACCTGAAACTGGCCCGCATGCTCGGCATCCAGGGCACGCCGGCGCTGGTCATCGGCAACGACCTTATTCCGGGCGCGGTTGACCTGACCGATCTCCACAAGGCCGTGGACGCCGCGCGGCGGGGCTAGGGCGAGAGGGCGCGCGGCGATGCCATGCCTGACAGCCAACCAGGCGGACTGACCCGGCTTCCGGCGCCTGCGCGTCAGGCAGGCCGATGGGCGCGCAGGACGTACATCAGCGGCAGCGAGGGCCGGTCGAGCGGCATGCGGTAAAGCCCGTCCTCGGATCGCGTCATCATGTCCCACTGGCGCAGCACGTCGCCATCAAGCTCGCGCAGGGAGTCGATGCGCAGGCCGGCTTGCGCCAGCGCGGTGACGACCTCTCCCAGCGGATGGTTCCATTGCACGGTGGGCGTCGCGGCGGCGGGAATGGAGCTGTCGGCATAGGTCACTCCTCCGCCGGCCGTGTAGCCTTGCGGCGGCGTGAAGTAGCTGTCCCGGATGGCGACTTCGCCTGGCGCGCTGTCCTCGATCATCCATTTGAAGGGGTGGAACTCAAAGAGATAGAGTTGCCCGCCGGGGCGAAGCAGGTCGTGGACCACCCTGCCCCACCGCTCCATGTCCGGCAGCCAGCACAGGGCGCCGATGCCGGTGTAGACGATGTCGTAGGCACGGTGAGCCACCGCGGCGGGAGCGTCGTAGACATCGGACGTGACGAAGTCGGCTTGCAAGCCAAGGTCGCGCGCCAGTTCCGTCGCGGCTTTCGTTGCCGGCTCCGAGAAGTCAAGGCCCGTGACGCGCGCGCCAAGCCGCGCCCAGGAGAGGGTGTCGAGACCGAAATGGCATTGCAGATGGATCAGGCGCTGGCCGGTCACGTCGCCAAGGTCGGCGATTTCATGCGGCTCCAGGGTCATGCGGCCGGCTTTGAAGCCGGGAATGTCATAGGCGGCGGAGTTCAGGTGCAGCGGGGTCTTGGCGTTCCACATGCTCTGGTTCAGGTCGCGCCAGGATGGGTTTGCGGGCATCACGTCGCCTCGTTGCTGGTGTCGCGGTCCGGTTCATCCCGTTTGGCGGCGCTTTCAGCCCCGCTCGCGTCCGGCCTGGTTTCGGCACGGCCTTGCGGCCTCTGTTCCAGGCGCGAGGCCTGTTGCAGCACGACCTTGTCGCGTTCAACGATTTGCCTGAAGGCCGCGCTTGTCGTCGCCCAGTCCAGCACGTCCACCCTCCAGGGCAGGTCGGAGTCGGAAAACTCGTCCGCCAGCCTCGCGCCTGTTGAAAGCGAGAGCGGTTCCGTGGAAATGACAGCCAGGTCAAGATCGGAATAGCGTTTGGCAACCCGCCTGGCACGCGAGCCGAACGCCCATACCTCCCGGTCAGGAACGTGCCTGCGCAGTATGTCGAGGACGATCGCCAGCTGCTCCGGAGCGATATCGACAGGCGGCGCGTCAGCCATTGCGGGCTTCCAGGCGGGCCAGCAGGGATCGCGCATCCCCAATGAAAACCAGGGTCTCACGATAAACTTGCTGGGCTTTTTGCTGATCGTATGTGTGTGACGTCAGGTTCCGCATCCGGCGATACGTGAACCATGCCTCGGCGTCGGTGATGATGCCTTTTTCGGCCGCGATCCGAACCAGGTCACGAAAGTCGGACTGGCTGGCCTCAGCGGGACTGGCGGCTTCCAGCTCGATCTGGCGCCTGATCATCTTCATGCTGATTTCGTAGACGAACTCGAAATTCTGGATCACGCCTGCCGTCAGCGTGTTTTGGATCTTTTCTGACTGTTGATCAAACCAGCCGCTGTCACCAACGATGTCCTGGCTGTCCGCAAGCGACCTGACGGC
>CAXTXZ010000595.1:0-2847 GCA_964248015.1 uncultured Rhodopila sp.
CCGCCAGCCTGCGCGTCAAGCCGGCCAACCTGACCATGCCGCATCTTTGGGAACATGCCGACGGGGATTTGTTCTGGTGGCTCAGCCACGGGATCGAGGAGCCGGACTACGGTTCCGTGATGCCCGGTTTCGCGGCCTCGTTGCCAGCGGAGGACCGCTGGGCGCTGATCGACTACATCCGCGCCCACAACGCCGGCGTGGCGCTGCGTGACGCCTCGGTCAGCGCGATGGCGATTGCGGCGCCGGCGTTCTCCATCGCCTGCCCAGGCGCCAGGGCCAGCAGCATGGCCGACCTGCGCGGCCGCCTTGTCCGCGTCGTGACATCGCCGGCTGATGCCGCGTCTCCGCCGGGCGCCTCCCATGCAACCCTGCTGTTGCGGCGTGACGACGACCCCAGGCCGCCGCCAGGGGCCTGCGTCGCCGCCGACCCGGCGGCATGGCGCGCCTTCGCGGTCCTGGCGGACGTGCCGGCGGAGCGGCTGGCGGGCATGGTGTTCCTGGTCGATGCCGATGGCTGGCTGCGCATGGCCCGACGCGCCGGCGCCGAGGACGAAGGGCAGGCCCGCGAAGATCTTCTGGCGGCGGAGCGTTATGTCCGCGAAAACCCAGTCCAGGCGAAGGGAGTCAGCCATGGCCACCAACACTAATCCACCCGCCCCGCCGAACCGGGCGCTTTACGCCACGATGGGGCTGCTTCTCGTTGTGCTGCTCTTCGGCGCCGGCGGCTTCCTGTGGCTCGGCGCCAGCAACGGCGGCAACGCGGGCCTTGGCATTGGCGGCGCGTTCACGCTGGAGGACGGCAACGGCCATCCGGTGACTGACCGGGATTTCCGAGGGCATTACATGCTGGTGTATTTCGGCTACACGTTCTGTCCCGATGTTTGCCCCACGACGCTCAATGCCATGGCGGATGCCATGGATCGTCTCGGGCCGCAGGCTGGCAAGATAAGGCCAATCTTCATCACCGTGGACCCCCGCCGCGACACGCCGCCGGTGGTGAAGCAGTATGTCGCCGCGTTCGGCCAGGGCATCGTGGGCTTGACCGGGACGCCGGAGCAGATCGCGAAGGTCGCGAAGGCGTATCGGGTTTACTACGCCGAACACCATACCGGGCCAGGTCCTGACGACTACGCGATGGACCATAGTTCGGTGCTGTACCTGATGGACCCGAACGGCGGGTTTGTCGCTCCGATGCGGGCGGACATGTCGGGCACGGAGCTATCGGCGAATCTGAAGAAGCTGATAAGCTGATTTCGGCCGTCCCGCCGTGCCGGAACGTTTTGGACCGGCTTGCTTTTGAGTCCTCTGTCGCCACCGTTTGCTGTAAAGGGAAGTTGCCGCTGCCAAACGGATGTTCCAGTGGCCGGAGCGTGATGAAGCCAAGTCGAAACCAACGCCGTGCCTTGTTTCGCGAAGAAGGCCGGCCCGGGGTCGCATGACCTTGGATTGCCTTCAGGATGACGAATGCTGGCCAACGGGCCTATCAGGGAGTGAGCAATGTCCACATCACCGAAACTGCCGCGCCGCCGTGCCCTCGGCATGGGCGCTGCCGCCGCGGCGTTGCCGCTGGTGCATATCCGCACCGCCGGCGCCGCGGGCAAGCTGAACATCGGCTTCTGGGACCATTGGGTGCCTGGCGAGAACGCCCTAATTCAGAAGCAAGTCGACGCTTGGGCCGGCAAGAACAAGGGCGCGGTCAACGCCGACTTCATCACGACCTCGGGCGGCAAGCTGCAGCTTACGCCGGCGGCCGAGACGCAGGCGAAAGCCGGCCACGACGTGATGACCTTCATCACCTGGGACGTGCAGAACTACGCCGAGTCCCTGGACCCGATGGACGACCAGATGAAGCGCCTGGTCGCCGCCAACGGCGAGGCCAACAGCGTCGTCACGTACCTGGCGAAATACCAGGGCCACTGGGCCGCCGTGCCGTCCAGCAGCGGCACGCAGACCAAGCCGCCCTGCGCGCGGATTAGCTGGTTCAAGAAGCACGGCCTGGACCTTCAGGCGATGTATCCCGCCAAGGACGAGAAGAACGCCTTGCAGGACAACTGGACCTGGGAAACGTTCCTGAAATACGCCGAGCTTGCCGCGAAGGACAACATGACCTTCGCCATGGGCATGGGAGGCGGCTTGAACACGGACGCCACGGATACCCACGGCGCGCTGTTCGCCGCCTATGGCGGCGTCCTGATCGATGCCGAGGGCAAGTCCCAGCTTAACTCGGATGCCATGCGGCAGACGCTGGAGTTCTGCCAGCGCCTGGTGAAATCCTATCCGGCCGATGCCGTCAGCTATGACGACGCGTCCAACAACCGCGCGCTGATCTCGGGCAAGTCGGCCCTGATCTTCAACCCGCCCTCCGCCTGGGCGGTGGCCAAGCGCGACAACATCGAGGTCGCGTCCGACTGCTGGACCTTTCCGGCGCCATCCGGCCCGAAGGGCCGGTTCATCCCGACGCAAAGCTATTTCTGGGGAACCTACAGCTTCAGCCAGAACAAGAGCGCGGGCAAGGACCTGATCGAGTTCTTGATGCAGCGCGAGAACGTCGAGGAGCGCGACATCGCATGCGAGGGTTACGACCTGCCGCCTTACGCCAAGCTGAACGACTTCAACATCTGGAACGAAGTCGGGCCGCCCAAGGGCACTGTGTTCAACTACCCGCTGCGTGCGTCAAGCGGGCAGAAGCCGTCGCTGACAGCGGCGGAGGCGACGCCCGAGGTCGCCGTGCAGATCTATAACCGCGGCATCCACAACCAGATGCTGGCCAGGCTGCGCGATGGCCAGACAATCCCGCAGGTCATCGCCTGGACGCAGGATGAACTCGACGGTTTCACGCGCTAGAGC
>CAXTXZ010000596.1:0-791 GCA_964248015.1 uncultured Rhodopila sp.
GGACGCGGCCAACACCACGCTGATGGACCTGCCCTTCGGCGAATCGCACGACTGCTTCACCATCGCCGAACTTCTGGAGTACGAGGCCATGGGCCTGACCCCGCCCGGCCAGGGCGCGCGCGCCGTGCTGGAGGGCTGGACCGCCAAAGACGGCCGCCTGCCGATCAACCCCTCGGGCGGGCTGAAGGCCAAGGGCCACCCGATCGGCGCAACCGGCGTCTCCATGCACGCCATCACCGCCATGCAGCTCACCGGCGAGGCGCCGGGCGGGATGCAGTTGCCCAAGGCCGACCTCGGCGCGGTGTTCAACATGGGCGGCGCGGCGGTCGCCAACTACGTCTCGATCCTGGAGCCGCTGCGCTGATCCCAACCAGCAACCTCGCGCATCTGCTGATCCAGACCGCCCGCCGCTTCCCCGACCGCCCGGCGATCGTCTGGCGCGACACGACCTGGACCTGGACGCAGTTCCGCGACCGGGTCCAGGCAGCGGCCGGCGCATTGGCGGCGCAAGGCGTCGGGCATGGCGACCGCATCCTGCTGCACGCGCGCAACTCCAACGCCGTGCTGGAAACCATGTTCGCCGCCTGGATGATCGGCGCTGGCTGGGTGCCGACCAACTTCCGCCTGACCCCGCCCGAGGTCGCCTACCTGGCGCACTCCTCCGGCGCGGCGGCGCACCTCTTCGCCGCCCCCTTCCCGGAGCACGCCCCCGCCGCGAAAGCCCCCCACCCCCCCAGCCCCGTCGAGCTCCCCCTCGACGGCGGGGCCGCGATCGGCGGCGCCTTCGCGGT
>CAXTXZ010000596.1:801-2847 GCA_964248015.1 uncultured Rhodopila sp.
GCCCCGGCCCGATCACCCGGCCGGCCTATGTCGATCGCGACCACCCCGCCTGGTTCTTCTACACCTCCGGCACCACCGGCCGCCCGAAAGCCGGCATCCTGACGCACGGGCAGATGGAATACGTCATCTGCAACCACCTGTGCGACCTGATGCCCGGCACGACCGAGAACGACGCCTCCCTGGTCGTCGCGCCGCTGTCGCATGGCGCGGGCATCCACGCCCTGCCGCAGGTCGCCCGAGGCGCGCCCAGCATCCTGCTCTCCGGCGAGCGGCTCGACTGCGAGGAAGCCTGGCGCCTGGTGGAACGGCACCGCGTGACCAACATGTTCACCGTGCCGACCATCCTGGTCATGCTGACGCGCCACGACGCGGTGGACCGCTACGACCATGGCAGCCTGCGCCACGTCATCTACGCCGGCGCGCCCCTGCACCGCGCCGATCAAATCCACGCCCAACGCAAGCTCGGCCCCGTCCTCGTGCAGTACTTCGGCCTGGGCGAGGTCACCGGCAACATCACCGTGCTCCCCGCCGCCCTGCACAGCATCGACGACTCGGAAACCCCCGTCGGCAGTTGCGGCTTCCCCCGCACCGGCATGACCGTCGCGATCCTGAACGACGCCGGCCACGAGCTTCCCGCGAACCGGACCGGCGAGATCTGCGTGCGCGGCCCCGCCGTCTTCGCCGGCTACCACGGCAACCCCGAGGCCACCGCCAAGGCCTTCGCCCATGGCTGGTTCCACACCGGCGACCTGGGCCACATCGACGCGCACGGCTTCGTCTTCATCACCGGACGCGCCTCGGACATGTACATCTCCGGCGGCTCCAACGTCTACCCGCGCGAGGTCGAGGAAGCCCTGCTGCTCCACTCCGCCGTCGCCGAGGCCTGCGTCGTCGGCCTGCCGCACGAGAAATGGGGCGAGACCGGCGTCGCCGCCGTCGTGCTGGAACCCGGCCTGACGGTCACACCGGCGGAACTGCTGGCGCATCTGGACGGCCGGCTGGCGAAGTACAAATGGCCCTCCCGCTTCGCCTTCTGGCCAGAGCTGCCGAAATCCGGCTACGGTAAGGTCGCCAAACGCGACATCAAGCAGATATTGCAGGAGGACGCCTGATGCCAGACCAGCCCCCAGGCCAGCCCGTGGACCCGGCGCGGATCACCGACTACCACATGCACGTCTATTACGACCCCGAAAGCCGCGACCGCGCCGCCACGCTGCGGGAGTGGGTCGAGGCCCGTTACACCGTGCGAATGGGACGCTGGCACGACGTCCCGGTCGGGCCGCATCCCACCGCCATGTACCAGATCCAGTTCCAGGCCGATCAGTTTCCCGCGTTGACGCCGTTCGTGATGATGAACCGCATGGGCCTGACCATCCTGCTTCACCCGCAATCCGGCCGCCCGCGCGACGACCACACGCTGAACGCCACATGGATGGGCGCTGTCCTGCCGCTGAAAACCGAGATGCTGCCGGAAACCGGCTGACCAACCGCTCGCGGCCCCGCCACGCATCACCCGCGTTGCCGCCGCTTTCCGCCTTTCTTCCCCATTGGAGCCCCCGCCTTCCCCGGCGAAGCTCGCGTCGCCGCATGTTCCGGCAGGATATGGAAAACCATCCCGCCCGTCACCGGATTGGCTTCCGACAGCAGGACGTCCACCTCTTGCCCCAGTCGGAACACCTTCTGCGTGCGCCGCCCCGTCAGCGTTTGCTCACGTTCCTCGTAATGCCAATAATCGTCCGGCAAGGACGCGAACGGCACAAGCCCGCTGGCGCCGCTGTCCGTGATGGTGACGAACAGGCCAAACCGGGTCACCCCTGACACGCGCGCGGCGAACTGCTGGCCGATTTTCCCAACCATGAACGCCGTGAGGTACCGGTCAACCGCCTCCCGTTCCGCCTGCTGCGCCCGGCGTTCGGTCGCGGTGATCCGGTCGCCGATCTCGGGCAGCATGGCAGCCTGGTCCTCCGGCAGGCCGTCCCGCCCCAGCCGCAGGCCCTTGATCAGGGCGCGGTGAACCAGCAGGTCGGCGTAGCGGCGGATCGGACT
>CAXTXZ010000597.1:0-1524 GCA_964248015.1 uncultured Rhodopila sp.
CGGGACGGCGGGGCGAGGGCGTCCAGCCCGGACGCGAAGGCGACCAGGACGATCGCCAGGATGTACGTGAGCCGCCCGACCGTCCACCGACCAGGGCCGAGGCTCCTGGCGACCGGCGGTTCGCCGCGGCCGGCCTGGGGCGGGTGCCGCTCCCCCTGGGTGGACATGGAGGCGCTCGGCGAATCATTCATCGATCGCGCCGTCGCCGACCCGACCGTGCAGAAAGAAACCATCCTCGGGATGGCGCAGCAGTACTTGGGCGGCGCCGACCCCCGCCATCCCGGCGCGGCGCCGATCCATGGCGACCTGGCCGGGTTGCCGCCCCTGCTGATCCAGGTCGGAGCGGCCGAGACGCTGCTCGATGATTCCGTCACCCTGGCCCGTCGCGCCGGCGCGGCCGACGTGGTGGTCGATTTGCAGATCTGGCCGGAGATGATCCACATCTGGCACCTGTATTTCCCGGTTCTGTCCGCCGGCCGGCGCGCCATCGCGGCTGGCGGGTCTTTCGTTCGTAACGCCTTACGCGGAGAGTGAATTCAATGGATGTTCGTTTCGATGGACGCGTCGCGATCGTGACCGGCGCCGGCGCTGGCCTGGGACGGCAGCATGCGCTGCTGCTGGCATCCCGCGGCGCAAAGGTTGTGGTGAACGATCCGGGCGGAGCGGTCGATGGCACCGGCGGCGCGGCGGCGGCGGCGGATCAGGTGGTGGCCGAGATAAAGGCCGCCGGCGGCGAGGCGGTGGCAAGCTACGCCTCGGTCGCCGAGGAAGCGGCGGCGCAAGGCATCATTGATACGGCGGTCAACGCCTGGGGCCGCCTGGACATCCTGGTGTGCAACGCCGGCATCCTGCGCGACAAGGCGTTCAACAACATGAGCATGGCGGACTACGAGTTCGTCAACCAGGTGCATCATTTCGGCACCGCGTATTGCGTCAAGGCGGCTTGGCCGATCATGCGCAAGCAGTCGTACGGTCGGGTCGTGGTGACCACATCAGGGTCGGGCACCGTGGGCAATTTCGGCCAGGCCAACTATGGCGCGGCCAAGATGGCGGTGAACGGGTTGATCAACGTGCTGCGGCACGAGGGCGCGAAGTACAACATCCGCTGCAACGCGATCTCTCCGTCCGCCTACACGCGGATGACGGAATCGCTGCTGCCGCCTGACATCGCGCCTTGGATGAAGCCGGAACTCGTATCGCCGGTGGTCGCCTGGATGTGCAGCGAGGACTGCGACCAGAACGGCGAGATCATGGCCGCCACCGCCGGCGGTTTCGCCCGCGTGCAGTACTTCGTGACCGAGGGCGTCCAGTTCGATCCGGCGGAGCCGGTCACGATCGAAATGGTGCGGGACAGCCTGGACAAGATCCGCGACCTTTCAACAGCGCAGCCCTACTTTGGAATGATGGGGAACGTTGTGGAGAAGCTGCGGGAGATGGGACGGATCAAGTAGCGGCCCGTCCCACCGCTTAGCCGGCCCGCTGCGTGGGGGGGCAGGGGGGGGGGGGGGGGGCCGGGCGCGGCCC
>CAXTXZ010000597.1:1534-2840 GCA_964248015.1 uncultured Rhodopila sp.
GCGGGGTCGCCGGGGTTTGGGGGGACGCCATGTGAAGCCACAGCGCCGTGCCTGTCGTTAAAGCAAATTGCCGGAGGGCTGAAAGGTTCGGAGGCATGAGTCTGCCTGGAAACAATGCGCTATAGAGCCTGAAGACGCGAATGATCTGGCTTCCGATGCCATTCACGTCACACGTCCGCCCAACCTTAAACGCGCATGTTGGCCTTTGCCCGGACCGCCTCTGAAAGCGCGATGTTAAGCCTGAAGGCTTTGGCCGCCTCTGCCGCGACAAGGTCAAAGGCCCCTTCCCGCACGGCCAGGTCCAGATCCGCCCGATAGGCGCGGGCAAAGGCGCGGGTGTCCTTCACCAGCGGATAGTCATGGAACGTCAGGCTCTGCGCCACCTCGCCGAGACAGGTGATCAATCGCCGTTTCATGATCAGCCCACCGTTCAGGTCACCCAGATACCTTACGTAGGCATGGGCGATCAGGCGGTTCCCATCATCCTTGGCCGCCAAATGGACAAGATCCGCATAAGCTGTCGCCTCGGCAAGCAAAGGCGGATCGGCGCCTGGCATAAGCGCAAGCAGGTCCGCCTGGATCGCACTGGTGCGAACAAGCGACGGCAGGCCAAAGCGCGTCGCGTCCAGCGCCTGGTAGGCCGGCAGCAGGTTGCGCAGCAGCAAGGCCACGCCGAAACGGGTGGCTCGGCCGGCAAGGATGTCGGCAATGATGCCGCTCCGCTCGGCGCGCGCATGCCACGGCCATGTCGCCGCCTTGACCGCGTCCAGGCCGCTCATGCCGGCAGGGCGACCACGATCTCGGTTCGCAGCACATCCAGCGGCACCAGCGCCCCATCGCGTTCAAAGTGCCAGAAGGTCCAGCCGTTGCAACTGGGCGCGTTCTGCAGCAGCGCGCCGACCTTGTGGATCGAGCCCCTGACATCCCCCGCGCTCAGGGACCCGTCCGGCCCGACCATGGCGCTGACACGCCGCTGCCGGTCGAACACGCGGGTGCCGGGAGCGATTCGGCCCTGCTCGACCAGCGTGCCAAAAGGAATGCGCGGCGCTTCCCGCTTCGTTGGCTGCGAGGTCGCGCCCTCAACCGAGATCGGCTTGGTCCGGCGCACCCGGCCGATGGCGGCCTCGGCGTAGGCCGGATGGCGCTCGATCCCGATGAAATGCCGGCGCAGGCGCTTGGCGACGGCGGGCGTCGTGCCCGTGCCGGCGAAAGGGTCCAGCACGATGTCGTCCTGGTTGGTGCTGGCGAGCAGGACGCGATGCAGCAGGGCCTCGGGCTTTTGCGTCGGGTGCAGCTTAAGGCCATG
>CAXTXZ010000598.1:0-2822 GCA_964248015.1 uncultured Rhodopila sp.
GGTTCGGCGGCTCGTCCCCCGCCGGTATCAAGGTCGCGGCCGACCACGTCGACACCTACCTGACCTGGGGCAAACCCCCCGCACAGGTCGCGCAATAACTGGAAACCGCCAGGACACGGGCAACGTCGCGCGGCCGCACTCTCTCCTACGGCCTCCGCGTCCACCTGATCGTCCGCGAAACCGACGCCGAGGCCTGGCAAGCCGCCAACCGCCTGATCAGCCACCTGTCGGATGAAACCATCGCCATCGCCCAGAAGCGCCTGCGCGAGGACACCGACTCGGTCGGCCAGATTCGCCAGTTGGACCTGCACGGCGGCCATCGCGACAAGCTGGAGATCAGCCCCAACCTGTGGGCCGGCGTCGGGCTGGTGCGGCATGGTGTCGGCACCGCCCTCGTCGGCAGCCCCGAAACCGTGGCCGAACGCCTGCGAGAATATCAGGCGCTCGGCGTGCAGACTATCATCGCCTCCGGCTACCCCCACCTGGAGGAAGCCTGCCGCGTCGCGGAACTGCTGTTCCCCGTGCTCGGCATCGGCCAGCGCGCCTTTGAGCCAGGCCGCGACTTCCGCGCCGCCCCATCCCGGATCGCCGCGGAATGATCACGCGGCGTCTCGCTCTGCCAACCCGGACCCCGGCCGCCGATCGGTCGCTGAACCGACCCGCCCTGAACCGCGTCCTCCCCTGGCTCGTCCCGCTGGCCATCCTGCTGCTGTGGCAGGCCGCATCATCGCTCGGCCTGCTGGCCGACCAAATCATGCCCGCCCCGACCGCCAGGCGGAAGCCCTCTGGCGCGTCATCCGCGGCGGCGGGTTGCTGCGCGACATCAAGATCAGCGCCGGCCGAGCCTTTGCCGGCTTCGCTGTTGGCGGCGGCATCGGCTTCGCGCTTGGCATGCTCAACGGCCTGTCCGGCCTCAGCGAAAAGCTGACCGACAGCACGCTGCAAATGGTGCGCAACATCCCGCCCCTCGCGCTCATCCCGCTGGTCATCCTCTGGTTCGGCATCGGCGAGGAAGCCAAGCTGTTCCTCGTCGCCCTCGGCGTGTTCTTCCCGATCTACGTCAACACGCTGCATGGCGTGCGCTCGGTCGATCCGTGGTTGCTGGAAATGGCCCGCGCCTACGGCATGTCGCACCGCGCGATCTTCTGGCGCGTGGTGTTCCCCGGCGCGCTGCCCTCGATCTTCGTCGGCCTGCGCTACGGCCTCGGCATCATGTGGCTCACGCTGATCGTGGCCGAGACCATCTCCGCCTCGTCCGGCATCGGCTTCATGGCGATGAACGCCCGCGAGTTCATGATGACCGATGTCGTGGTGGTCTCGATCCTCATCTACGCCGCCCTCGGCAAGCTCGCCGACTCCACCGCTCGGCTTCTGGAGCGCCGCTTCCTCGCCTGGAATCCCGTCTATGGAACCTGACCCATGAACATCAGAGCCCTGCCTCCCCAGCGCTGGACTTGACGCGGCTCAGCGCCTCGGGTTCCGCCATCCGCCTGCGCGGCGTGAGCAAGGCCTTCGCCCGGCATCAGGTGCTGCGCGGCATCGACCTCGACATCCCGGAGGGCCAGTTCGTCGCCATTGTCGGCCGCAGCGGCTGCGGCAAAAGCACGCTGCTGCGCCTGCTGGCCGGCTTGGACCAGCCCACCGCCGGCCAGATCGAGATCGACGGACAAACCGACGGCTGGCGCGGCCGGGTGCGGCTGATGTTCCAGGAACCCAGGCTGCTGCCCTGGCAGCGCGTCGCCGCCAACGTTCAGGTCGGCCTGTCAGGCAGTCACGCCCCCGGTGACCGCCGCCATGTGGCATATGAAACGCTCACCCAGGTTGGCCTGAACGGGCGCGAGGCGGACTGGCCGTCCGTGCTGTCCGGCGGGCAGAAGCAGCGGGTCGCCCTGGCCAGGGCGCTGGTCAGCCATCCCCGCATCCTCGCCTTCGATGAGCCGCTGGGCGCGCTGGATGCGCTGACCCGCATCGAGATGCAATCCCTGATCGAGCAGGTCTGGCAGGACAAGGGCTTCACCGCGATCGTCGTCACCCACGACGTGGCCGAGGCTGTCGCGCTGGCCGACCGCATCCTGCTTCTGGACGCCGGGCAGGTCGCCATGGATGTCCCGGTCAACCTGCCGCGCCCCCGGCGGCGAGGCGATCCTGCCGCCGCCGCGATCGAGGGCCAGATCCTGGACCGGCTGCTGGCGCGTGTCCCCTAAGCCCAGGCCAACGCGGCAAATCAGCACATTAACGGAATGTTCTTGATTTGTTCAGAACATTCGGGTATGACGCCAGCCAATGTAGTTCCACACAGGGCACAAGGCGCGCGGCATGACGGATACCTCAATTCCTACCGGCTCCCCCGAAGGCGCTCCGGCGGAGGCTGATGCCCCCGCCCATTCCTCCGCCGACCTGCTCAACCTGATCGTCGCTTTCCTCACCCCCATGTTCCTCGGCGGAAGCGCTGGCGACATCCGCATGGCCCGCCTGGCGGCGATCGAGTTGGTGTGCGACTACCGCGCCTGTTCCTACATGGAACTGTTGACGGTCGTGCAGCTTGTCGCCTTCAGCCTGACGACGCTGGACTCGCTCAGCTTGTCGATGGGCCGAGACCTCTCGCTCTCCATGATCCTGCGCCTGCGCGGCAACGCCAACGCCCTGCACCGCTCAGCGGAGCGGCATCGCTGCACACGGGACACCCACCAAAAGGACGTTGCAGCGCGGCAGCACGACGACGCGCCGGGCCAGGGTCCGAATCCGCTTCCACTGTCCGCCTCGGCCTTTCAGGCTCAGGAGGCGCCAGCTCAAACCGTCAGCCCGCCAGGAACGCCCCCAGC
>CAXTXZ010000599.1:0-2821 GCA_964248015.1 uncultured Rhodopila sp.
GTGGGCGAACCCCTGAACCAAGCCACTAGTTCTTTGTTTTCAGTGACCTGCTGATCCCCTGCGTTCGTCGCAAGACACGACGAACTTCGGGGGCAGGGCACTGGCGGGATAGACGGATCAGTCATGGGTATAATGCTAACTGTAACCATTTTGTTGCGCATATCCAAATTTATCCGCAATAAGCCGGAGAAAGGGTTGCCCATGGTGAGCAGCCGGCTCCTAAGAGGCGATCTTCCGTCTGGAAGATTAAAAAAACGTTAAATAGCAGTGTGATACACCCGGCTTTATCGAGTGCCGCATGCCCTTGCCGGGTTCCGGTCAAAGTTAGGCGGTTGGTATGCTTGGTGAGCCAGATCCAGGCGTCGCGGCATGCGCCGATGATGGCGCCTTATGGGCCGACGTGCGAAGCTGGCTCGGAAATGTCAGCCAGGAAACATGAATGATCAAGGTCATCGGGCTGCTTACGCGCAAGGCAGGCCTCACGCATGAAGCTTTCGTTCGCCACTGGTTTGATGTCCATGGCCCATTGGCGCACGCCGTTCCAGGTATCCGTCGTTACGTCCAGTGCCATGTGATCGGGACACGAACCCGGCCTGACATCCCGGAAACCGAAGTGGAAGTCGATGGCATCGCTGAGCTTTGGTATGATGATTTGGCCAGCTTCGAGCGAGCGGCCGCCACCCCGGAAATGAAACGCCTGACCGACGACGGGGCGCTGTTCATTGGCCAAATCAAGACGTATGTCATTGAAGAGCGTGAAATCATCCCAGCCTGAACGACAACCAGGCTGGCCTGAAGGCCTTGTTGCCGCAGGCTCCGGAACCAGCGGACCCCGCGGTTCAACAATGGCCTAAAGCATTACTCAGCCGCTGCGCGCAATTCCACCGCTTCATAGGGGAAGCGCTTCACCTTGGCCATGTTCAGGCCCTCGATCCGCAGCAGGCGGGTATCGTCCTTGCGCTCCGGGGAGTGCAGCACGCCAACGTCGTAAAGGCAAGCGTCCCCCGGCTTCATCACGTAGTCCTTCACGAAGGCCGCCTTGCCTGGAGCGCCATCGGTCGGCCGAGCGACGCAGGCCCAGTCGGTCATGATCGTCTCGCCCGAAGCTTGGCCATAGATCGCCCAGGATGGGCCATGATCGTGTGGCTTGCTGCTTTTCGGCCCCTCATAGCCATGCGCCAGAATCGCGAAGCCGAGTTCCGCGTCCTCATACAGAAGATGGCGTTCCGGCGTGCCGGGCGGGATGTAGGTCGCGATGAACTCGGGATCGGCCAGCGCTGCCTCCACCAGTGTCCGCACTTTCTCGCGGCCTGGCGTTCCTGGCTGCTCCTTCAGGGCGGCGTGGCAGTCGGTGGCGAACTGTTGCAACGTGATGGCCATGGCTGAACCTCCTGGGTAAGCGTTAGCGACGGTAAGGATAGCAACTGCCGCGATCGAGCGTGATGCGGAAATGGGCGCCCAAAGCGGCGATGGCGTCGCCGTGCTCGGGGTAGGGATCAGAATTGCCGGGTCCGACGATGATGCAGCCGCCGCCCTTGCCTTTCGGCGGCAGCATGGCGGTGACCAGCGGCTTGCCGTCCTCGTTCCGCAACGTCAGGAAGAGCGGCATGGACCGCCTGATGTGGTCTTCCTTGTTGATGTCCTGCTCGATGAACACCGTTGTGGTTGGGTGGAAGCTGTCGATGGCACGCTCGCGCTCACGCCGATAATGCTTTTCCACCGCATGCCGCATCTCAAGTGACTCGGCTATCGCCTCGCCTTCGGTGACAAGGCGGAACCAGGTCCGGTTATGCGGCGCGTCGCAGAGATACTCCATGCGCGAACCTCGTTGCTTGGATTAGTCGGAGAGGCCAGCATAGGATGAAAGGGACTGGCGGGCAAATCGCGGGCGGCAGCGGGAGGGATGGCATGCAGGGTGACGGCGACGCGTTTGATTACGTGATCGTGGGCAGCGGCGCCGCGGGCTCGGTCCTGTGCAGCCGGCTGACGGAAGATCCGGGCGTCACCGTTTGCGTGCTGGAATGCGGCCCGCCCGACCGTCACCCGTTCATCCATATTCCCGCCGGCTTCATCAAGATGCTGTTCAACCCGACCTACACCTGGCAGTTCCAGACCGAGCCGGGAGAGGGCATCAACGGCCGCCGCATCCCCACCACGCAGGGCCGCACGCTGGGCGGCTCCAGCTCCATCAACGGCATGGTCTACAACCGAGGCCAGCGGGCGGATTTCGATCACTGGGCGCAGCGTGGCAACCGTGGCTGGGGCTACGTCGATATCCTGCCCTATTTCAAACGCGGGGAGGGGCGCATCGGCCCGGTCGGCGACGACCGAATCCATGGCCGCGGCGGCCGTCTGCCGGTCACCGACAACGACTGGATCCACCCGGTGAACGAGGCGTTCATCAACGGCGCCCAGGAACTCGGCATGCCGCGCAACCCGGACTACAACAGCGGGGATGACCAGGCAGGCGTCGGCTATTTCCAGCGGCTGATCCACCGTGGTTACCGCCGTTCCGCCGCGCGCGCCTTCCTGCATCCCGCCCGTGCCACTGGCCGGCTGGAGGTGCGGACTAATGCCCGCGCGGCGCGGATCTTGTTCGACGGCACCCGCGCCAAGGGCGTGCGCTATGTCGATGATCGTGACCGCGCCACCCATCGCGACGTGTACGCCCGGCGCGAGGTGATCATTTCCTGCGGGACGGCCAACACGGCGAAGCTGCTGCAGATGTCCGGGGTCGGGCCAGCGTGGCTATTGGGCGAACTCGGCGTTCCGGTGATCGCCGACCTGCCGGTGGGGGAGAATTTTCGCGACCACTATTCGA
>CAXTXZ010000600.1:0-2819 GCA_964248015.1 uncultured Rhodopila sp.
GCGCCATGTGCCAAGGCCATCCGGTGTTTCCGCGATGACCGCGCCGCCGCCCGGCCTGGTCAGGCCAGCCAGTTCCTCCTCGGCCAGCGGCGGCAGCGGGCCGCAGGTCGCCTCCCGGTGCTGATGTTTCGCGCGGGCTTCGCGCAACTGCCGGCGATGCTCCGGCATGTAGCGGGCGCCCGGGTCCCAGGCGTTGCGCAGGGTGAACCAGGCGACGCCCTCGTCAGCGGCGACGATCGGCCCATACGCCGAGTAAGCATCGGTGTAATGCACCGCCACGCTGGCGATGTCATGCAAGCCCAGGCGCCCCGAGCCGCCCACCACCACCTGGTACTGGTCGGCCTGATGGAAATGCGGGTGCACCACCGCGCCGGCCTGCTTCTCCACCAGGAAGGCCATCGGGTACAGCCCCCGGTCGGAAGGCGTCGCGTCGCCTTCCTTCAGCGTGTTGCGGTTCTGGCCAATAAAGGTGGTGTGCCAGCCATTGGCGGTCTTCCGCCGGTTGGTCCGATGCGCGACGCCGCTGTCGGCGGTCAGGATCATGCTCTGATCTCCCAGGATCATCCACAGTAGCAGCGAAGCGCGCCGATGCAAACTTTCCGCCAGCCCGCGCCGGCTGTTAAACACAGGTTTGAAAACAGCAAGGAGACAGCGTCGTGGCCTACAGCCCATTCGATCTCACCGGCAAGGTGGCCCTGGTCACCGGCGGCAACAGCGGCATCGGCCTCGGCATGGCCCTGGCCATGGCGCAGGCGGGCGCGGACATCGCCATCTGGGGCACCAGCGCGGCGAAGAACGCGGCGGCGGCGGAAACCCTGGCCCCGACCGGCCGGGAGGTGCTGGCGCTGGAATGCGACGTCGGCGACGAAGCCGCGGTGCAAGCCGCCTTCGCCCGCACCTTGGAGCGCTTCGGCCGGGTGGACGGCTGCTTCGCCAACGCCGGCGTCTCCGGCCGCGGCGGCCATACCTTCCTGGAGATGACCAGCGACGAGTGGCATCGCGTCACGCGCGTCAACCTCGACGGCGCCTTCTACACCTTCCGCGCCGCCGCGCGGCACATGGTCGAGCGTGGCGGAGGCGGCGTGCTGGTCGGCACCGCGTCCCTCGCCGCGATCGAGGCCGCGCCGCGCAGCGAGCACTACGCCGCGACCAAGGGCGGCATGATCTCCATGGTGAAGGCCATGGCCGTCGAGTTCGCCCGCCACGGCGTCCGCGCGCACTCGATCCTGCCCGGCTGGATCGAGACCAACATGACCGCGAACGCCGTCAACACCGACGGGTTCAAGAACAAGGTGCTGCCCCGCGTGCCGATGCGCCGCTGGGGCGCCGGCGACGATTTTGGCGGCATCGCCGTCTACCTCATGAGCTCGGCGTCGCGCTACCACACCGGGGACACGTTCGTCATCGACGGCGGCTACTCGTTATTCTAGCAATAGGAAAGCCGTTGCCGGCAAGCGCCCGCCACCCGAGGCTGCCGCGCCGCGAGGGCGGGCGTGCCGGGCTCAGCGATCTCCCACCCGCCGCCAAGCGAGCGGTCAGGGCTGACCAGGTCAGTGGCTTCCGGTTGATCGTGCAGGGTCACGATCTTGGGCGGAGGATCGACAGCTTTCCGCTGATCCGCTCAATCACGTCGATCGCCAGTCTTTTCCGCTTGCGCCCCGTCCAGTTTTACGGAAACCTGATGATTAAAGACACAGCTCCGGAGGGCCAAGGAAATCCATTTGCAAGCCTTGCGAAATGAAGGTGGGATCATGAAAGTCCTTGTCATCGTCGCCGCCTGCCGGGCTGTTGTCGAGCAGGCCGTTGCCGCTGGCCCTGAGGTCACGGCTTTCGTCCGTAAAGCCGACCCATGCAAGGACCCAAATGTTCGCATCATCTAGAGTGACGTTGCCGATCTCGTCGAGATGGATGGAGCAATCGCGCTTGAGTCGGGGGCCGCGAGCGCGACCATCGCGTCCGTGGCGCGGAACGGCGTGCGCCGTCTCGTGGCGACGTCAATGATCACTGAAAGCCACAGCAAGGCGAACGCGCCTGTTCACGATCGTCTACCCCTTGCGACTTCCCCGCGTGGCGCGAACAAGTCAGCGAAGGAGTCCTCGGTCGAAGCAAGCGGCCTGGGCTGGGCCACCCTTTGTCCAGCCATCCTGGGCAACATTACCGCCAAGGGATGTGTCCTGGCCTTTGACGCCGCCATGGCCGAGAAGGCGCGTCGGATCACCCGCGCCGATCCGGCTCGCTTCATGGGCACCCGGCTTTCCAGCGGCCAACGCCTTCGCCAAGCCGTCATGGTGGCCAATGGCTGACATCCAGGAGGTCAGGCCCGGTGTTCCCGGCAGGGAAGCGGGCGAGCGCGACGAGAGGGGCCACGGGCGCGGCGAGGGCCGCGAGCGGGACGACGCCGACAAGGATGGCGGCGATGGCCGAAAGCCCGATCGGGACCGCGATGGCAAGGGCAACGAGGGGAAAGACAAGAAAGACGACGAAGGCAAGAGCAAGGACAAAGACAACAAAGAAGCCAGCAACGACCAGTCAGGCAAGAAGGAGGGCAAGGACGACGAAAAGGACGGCAAGGGCGGCAAGAAGAGCCGTTGGCCGATCATCCTCCTGATCGTCGTCGCCATCCTCGCGATCATTGCCGGCGTTGTCTACTGGTTCCTGACCCGGAACGAGGAAACCACGGACGACGCGTACACGGAAGGCAACGCCGTCAGCATCGCGCCCAAGGTGTCGGGCTACGTTGTCGAGCGCCGCGTGGACGACAACACCCTTGTCCATGCCGGCGACCTGATGCTGCGGATCGACCCGCGCGACTACGTCAA
>CAXTXZ010000601.1:0-2811 GCA_964248015.1 uncultured Rhodopila sp.
TGCTGCAAATCCGGCGGGCGCTGCGGCCGGGAGGGTTGTTCCTGGGAAGCGTCCCTGCCCTGGGCACGCTGGCGGAGCTTCGGGCGGCGCTGACGGAGGCTGAGGCGGAGGTTGCCGGGGGCGTGTCGCCTCGGGTTTCGCCGTTCCCCGAGTTGCGCGACTGCGCGCACCTGCTGCAACGCGCGGGGTTCGCGGCGCCGGTCGCGGACGTGGAGGAGATCAGGCTGCTTTACGCCAACCCGCTCGCGCTTCTGGCTGATCTGCGCGCGGCGGGCGAGACAAACGCGGTCAGGCTGCGCTCCCGCGCGGTGCCGTCGCGCGCCTTGTTCGCGGCGGCGCTGGGACGGCTGCCGGCGGAGGGGGAACGGGTCGCGGCGACGCTGCGGCTGGCCTGCCTGACGGGCTGGGCGCCGGAGGGGTAGTTCAGCCTCCGGTGACGCTCATGTGGCGGGCGACGGCGGGCTTGTCGTGGCGGCGGTCGATGATGAAGTCGTGGCCCTTGGGCTTGCGCGAGATCGCCTCGCGGATCGCGTCGTCGAGCTGGCCGTCGGTCACGCCGTCGCGCAGCAGCGAGCGGAAGTCGGCCGCGTCGTCCTGGCCGAGGCACATATATAAGGTGCCGGTGCAGGTCAGCCGCACGCGGTTGCAGCTTTCGCAGAAGTTGTGGGTCATCGGGGTGATGAAGCCGATGCGCTGGCCGGTTTCCCGGACGTTGAAGTAGCGGGCGGGACCGCCCGTGCGGTAGTCGGTGTCCTCCAGCGTCCAGGATTTCCGCAGCCTTGCGCGCACCACCGAGAGGGGAAGGTACTGGTCGGTGCGGTCGCCGGAGATGTCGCCCATCGGCATTGTCTCGATCAGGCAGAGGTCGAGCTTGTGCTCGCCGCACCAGGCCAGCATGCTGTCGAACTCGGCCTCGTTGACGCCCTTCATGGCGACGGCGTTGATCTTGACGGCCAGGCCGGCCGCTTGGGCGGCGAAGATGCCGTCCAGGGTTTGCTCGATCTTGCCCCAGCGGGTGATCTGGGTGAATCGCGCGGGATCAAGCGTGTCGAGGGAGACGTTGATGCGCTTCACGCCGGCCGCGGCCAAAGTGGCGGCGTGCTTGACCAGTTGCGAGCCGTTCGTTGTCACGGTCAGCTCGTTCAGGCCGTGGCCGAGGCGCTGGCCGAGCGCGCCGAATAGCCGCATGACGTCGCGGCGCACGAGGGGTTCGCCGCCGGTGATGCGGATTTTCGTGGTGCCCAGGCGGATGAAGGCGGCGCAGAGGCGGTCCAGTTCCTCCAGCGTCAGCAGGTCGCGCTTGGGCAGGAAGCTCATGTCCTCGGACATGCAGTAGACGCAGCGCAAGTCGCAGCGGTCAGTCACCGAGACCCTTAAATAAGTGATCGCTCGGCCGAACGGATCGATCATGATGGATGAATGTCTCCTGCAAAGCCGCGCTCGCGCCGGGTTGCCGTTGCGGGCGTGGCTGATGACTTGCGCCAACCTTGCCCGGTCTTCAAGGGGGCGAGGCGAATGAGGCTAATGCCCGTGATGGCGTCCGCCGTGCTCGACTCCCGTTCAGAAGAAGGTCATCCTGTCGCCGACAGCGACCCTTTCAGCGGAAAGCCTAATGTCCAGCACGCATGGCGCTCTTCGTCTTATCGAGCTGACATCGGCGCGGCTGTGCGATGAATTCGGCGGCGCGGTCGCGCTGCTGGAGGGCGCCGCATCCGGGGAGGCGCGGGATCGTGCCGCGTTCGAGGCTGGCCTGGCGCGCCTGCGGCTGCGCCAGGCGGCGTGGCAGGCGGCCGGCCGTCCGGTTTCCCTGGCGCAGGTGGCGGCTCTGGCGAACGGCCTGCCGGAGCATGTGGGCGTGGACCTGTCGTCGCTTCCGCCGGCCACTGTTTTTCCTGGCACGACGGGTCGCATCATCCTGAATCTATTGTTTTTGGCCGCTGACAGCTTGCCTGGCGGGGGCGTCGTCACGCTGGCCGGCACGGTGGATGACCTGCTTGTCAGGATCTCCGGCCCTGGCGCGGCATGGCCCGCCGGCCTGGCGTTGTGCGTGGTCGATGAAACGGCCACGCGCGCGGCGCTGACGGAGGCAGGCAGCCTGCAAATGGGGATCACGGCGTTGCTGGCGCATGGGCTTGGCGTGCGGCTGTCCCTGCTGATGCCGCCGGCCACGGTCAACCAGCCCGCGATCCTGCGACTGGGCGGCTAGAGCAGGGCGCTGGCGGGCCGAAAGGTCCGGCGGCATGAACTGCCTGGGAAAGCGATGCCCATGGCGCCCACGGTCCCAACGGGACCGCCCCCGCGCCATGGTGTGGGCCGCACTTTGCGGGGCGTGACATGGGGCGAAGAAATTTCGCCTTTATTTACCTTTTGTTTGGGAAGTGCTGCCAAGGATTGGCTCCCGCCCGGATCATGGGCTTCCGAGGAGCCTGCTGTGGACGATCTGCTTTCCGACTTCCTCACCGAGACGAACGAAAGCCTCGCGGAACTGGACGTCGCCCTGGTGACGCTTGAGCGCACGCCTGACGACGCCAACACGCTGTCCGGCATTTTCCGGCTGGTCCACACCATCAAAGGCACATGCGGCTTCCTGGGCCTGCCAAGGCTGGAGCGCGTGGCCCACGCGGCCGAGAACGTCCTGGGCAAGCTGCGCGAGAAGACCCTGACGGTGACGCCGGACATCGTCAGCCAGATCCTTGGCGCGATTGACCGAATCAAGGCCATCGTTGCCGCGCTGGGGGCAACCGGCGCGGAGCCGGCCGGCGACGACACGACGCTGATCGCCAGCCTGAACGCCACCGCCGCGAACGACCC
>CAXTXZ010000602.1:0-2804 GCA_964248015.1 uncultured Rhodopila sp.
AGCACCTGCATGATCGACAGGCAGGTGTCCAGGCCGATGAAATCCGCCAGTTCCAGCGGACCCATGGGGTGGTTCGCGCCCAGCTTCATGGCGTCATCGATGGCGGAGACGGAGCCGACGCCTTCATACAACGCGAAGACGGCCTCGTTGATCATCGGCACCAGGATACGGTTGACAATGAACGCGGGAAAGTCTTCTGCGACGGCGCTGATCTTGCCCAGCTTCTGCGCCAAGGCCTTCACCGCCTGGAACGTCGGTTCGTCCGTGGCGATGCCCCGGATGATCTCCACCAGCTTCATGACCGGCACCGGGTTCATGAAGTGCATGCCGACGAATTTTTCCGGCCGGTCAGTCGCCGCCCCTAGCCGGGTGATCGAAATCGACGACGTGTTCGAGGCCACAAGGCATGATGGTTTCAGGTTCGGCACCAAGGCCTTGAAGACAATCCGCTTGATCTCTTCCTTTTCCGTCGCGGCCTCGATCACGAAGTCCGCGTCGGCGAACGCCGCGTACTCGGTGGACGTGCTGATGCGGGCCAGCGCCTCGTCTCGCTGGTCCGAGGTGATCAGGGAGCGGTTGACCTGCCGGTTCATGTTGCGCGCCATGGTCGCCACGGCTTTGGCCAACGCGTCTTCCTTGATATCGACAATGGTGACCGGCAAACCCGCCAGGGCGCAGACATGGGCGATGCCGCTGCCCATCTGCCCGGCGCCAACCACGCCGACCGACTGGATCACGGGCGTTTCGATCACCATGGCGGCAGGCTTCACGTCCGTGTCCATTCAGGAGCGCTCCAGTTCAGCCGCCAGTTCCGGCAGCGCGGCAAAGAGATCGGCGACCAGGCCATAATCGGCGACCTGGAAGATCGGCGCTTCCTCGTCCTTGTTGATCGCAACGATGACCTTGCTGTCCTTCATGCCGGCGAGGTGCTGGATGGCCCCCGAAATGCCGACAGCGACGTAAAGCTCAGGCGCGACGATCTTGCCGGTTTGACCGACCTGGTACTCATTGGGCACGAACCCGGCGTCAACAGCCGCACGGGACGCGCCAACCGCGGCCCCAAGCTTATCAGCAATCGGTTCGATAAGCTTGAAGTTTTCGCCCTTCTGCATGCCTCGACCGCCGGAAATCACCACGCGCGCGGCCGTCAGTTCGGGACGCTCGCTTTTGGAAAGCTCAGCCGAGATGAACTTGGACAAGCCGGGCAGCTCGCCTACGGTCACCGCCTCGGTCGTCGCGCTGCCGCCCTCGGCGGCGACCGGGTCAAAGCTGGCGGCACGGACAGTGATGACCTTCTTGCTGTCGGAGGATTTCACTGTCGCCAGGCCGTTCCCAGCATAGATTGGCCGGATGAAGGTATCGGCATCCTCCACGCCCGCAATGTCGCTGATCGGCTGCACGTCCAGCAGAGCGGCGACGCGCGGCATGACGTTCTTGCCAACCGCCGTGGTGGCGGCAAGCAAATGCGAGTAAGCTGGCGCGAGGGCCAGCAGCAGCGCCGCCACGGGCTCCGCCAGCAGGTGATCCAGCGCGGGCGTGTCCGCGACCAGCACTTTAGTGACCTCAGGCAGCTTTGCCGCCGCCGCCGAGGCGTCGCCAAGGTTGGTCCCAGCCACCAGCGCATGCACCTCGCCCAGGGCGGCCGCGGCGGCGATTGCGCTGCGCGATGGCTGCTTGATCCCGGAGGCGTCAAATTCAAGGAGAACCAGGCTTGTCATCGTCAGATCACCTTCGCTTCAGTGCGCAGCTTGGCCACCAGATCGGCCACCGAGGCCACCTTCTGGCCAGCCTTGCGCTTTGATGGCTCAGCCACTTTCAACACAGTCAACCGAGGCGCCGTGTCAACGCCTAGGTCCGTCGGCTTCATGGTGGCGATTGGCTTCTTTCGCGCCTTCATGATGTTTGGCAAGGACGCGTAACGCGGCTCGTTCAGCCGCAGGTCGGTGGTCACGATCGATGGCAGCGTCAGGGCCACCGTCTCCAGGCCGCCATCAACCTCACGCGTTACCGTGATGGTGTCGCCCTCCACAGCGAGCTTGCTGGCGAAGGTGCCTTGCGACCAGCCGAGAAGGGCGGCAAGCATCTGCCCAGTAGCGCTCATGTCATCATCGATTGCCTGCTTGCCGAGGATGATAAGGCTGGGTTTTTCTTGGTCAGCGATCGCCCTCAGCAACTTGGCGACCGCCAGCGGCTGCAGTTCGGTGGCGCTTTCAACCAGGATGCCACGGTCGGCGCCCATGGCGAGCGCCGTGCGGATGGTTTCCGCGCATTGCGCCACGCCCATGGAAATGGCGACGATTTCGGTGGCGACGCCCTTTTCCTTCAGGCGGACGGCTTCCTCGACAGCGATTTCATCAAAAGGGTTCATCGACATCTTGACACCGGCTGTCTCGATGCCCGAGCCGTCGGTCTTCACGCGGACCTTCACGTTGTAGTCGACAACCCGTTTAACGGGGACAAGTATTTTCATGGCAGACCGAGCCGCTTCCTGGAACGTTGGTGAACATATGTGTGCGCGTAGGCTGGCTTGTGGCTTCATCGCCCGCCTGTTCGCACCTGCAACACAGCCGGCGGACCATATTGACCGGGTATCCGCGTGTCAAACGCCTGGATCAGGAACGTAGCAGGCTTATTATGATTACAAACAGCAAGATTGCGGAACCCTGCAGGATGACGCGCCACTGCATCAGCTTGTTTGATCGCCTGGGATCAGTCCCGCGCGCCATGCCGACCATGCCGGCGAGCAGCACGCCGAGCGTGGCGAGTAACAGGATGCCGATCAGGACCGTGAGGAAACCATGCAT
>CAXTXZ010000603.1:0-2794 GCA_964248015.1 uncultured Rhodopila sp.
GACCACCGCCGCGCCAACGGTCGCTGGCCTGCGCCTGACCTTTGCCTCTGGACAATCCGTCCTGAGTCCGGACAGCACGGCCTCGATCAAGGAACTCGCCGCCGCCGCGCCGCCCAGCGATCAGGCCACGTTCAACGTCCTCGCCTATGCGCCCGGCGCGCCCGATGATCCTTCCACCGCGCGCCGCGTCTCCCTCGCCCGCGCCATGGCGGTGCGCGGCGCCCTGGTGGCCGACGGCGTCGCCGCGCCGCCCCCCCAACAGCGGCGCTCGGCGCGCAATACGGCGACGGCCCGCCCGACCGGGTGGACCTGAACGTGACGGGCGGCAACGACCCGGCGGCGTCGAAATGACCCGTCCGGGCGGCTACCTGATCCGGATGCTGGTCTTCCTGCTCGTCGTCGCCATCGTCGCCGGCCTGCTGTCGCCCGTCCTGGTCACGGCGTTCGAAAACAACCCGCTGCTGAACAGCCTGATCCTGCTGATACTGGCGCTAGGCATCGCCTGGAACCTCCGGCAGGTGCTGCGCCTGCGCCCCGAGGTGACGTGGCTCGAAACCTACCAAACCTCCCGCAACCGTCTCGCCGCTTTGCCCTCGCCGAAGCTGCTGGCGCCCATGGCCAGCATGATGGCCATGCGCGAGGGCCAGGGCCGTGCCGAGGGCCGCCAGTTCACCCTGTCCGCCACCGGCATGCGCAGCCTGCTGGACGGCATCGACTCCAGGCTGGACGAAAGCCGCGAACTGTCCCGATACATGACCGGCCTGCTGATCTTCCTTGGTTTGCTCGGCACCTTCTGGGGCTTGCTGAAGACCGTCAGTTCCGTGTCCGACGTCATCGCCGGCATGACGCTGGGCAACGGCGACATGAACGTGATGTTCGACCAGTTGAAGTCCGGCCTGGTCAAGCCCCTGGCTGGCATGGGAACGGCGTTCTCCGCCAGCATGTACGGCCTCGCCGGCGCGCTGGTGCTGGGTTTCCTGGACCTGACCGCCGGCCAGGCGCAGAACCGCTTCTTCAACGAACTGGAAGAATGGCTTGCCGGCCTGACCCGCCTGTCATCCGGCGTCATCTCGGAAGGCGAAGGGTCAGCCCCGGTCTACGTCCAGGCGTTGCTGGAGCAGACCGCCGAGAACATGGAGGGCTTGCAACAGGTCCTGACCCGCGACGAGGAAAGCCGCAACCAGATCAACCTCGCGGTCATGACATTGAACGAGCGCCTGGGTGCCCTGGCCGACACCCTGCGCGCCAACCAGCAACTCATGCTGCGCATCGCCGAAAGCCAGACGGCCCTGGGACCCGCCCTCCAACGCCTGGGCGACGCGCACGGCGATGACGTGGGACGTGGCCACCTGCGCAACATCGAGCTTTACTTGCAGCGCCTGGTGTCCGAAACGGAACAGGGACGCGCCCGCTCGACCGCGGAACTGCGCAACGACCTGCGGCTGCTGACCCGCACGGTCGCCACCCTCGCCGAACCGCAGCGGTAGCCACCCATGGCGGCACGGATTCGCCGGCGCGGCGGCAACGGACTGGATGCCTGGCCAGGTTACGTGGACGCGCTGTCCACGCTCCTGATGGTCATCATCTTCGTGCTGCTGGTGTTCGTGCTGTCGCAGGCTTTCATGACCGTGGCGCTGAACGGCCGCAGCCAGGCGCTGGACAAGGCGAACCAGCAGCTCTCCGAGCTGGCGGATGCATTGTCCTTGGAACGCGGCAAGACAGCAACGCTGCAACTGTCGGTTTCCCAGCTTGGCGGCGAACTGACCGCCCGGACAGCCGATCGTGACACCTTGGCCCGACAGCTAGCCGATGCGAACCTCGCCATGCAGGCCGTAACCGCGGCCAACGCCCGCTTGCAAACCCAGGCCACCGAGGCCAAGGGCCGGGCCGACGCGACCGCGGCGCAACTGGCGGCATCGCAGCGGCAGCTTGCCGAGATGCAGCAGCAGATCGCCGCGCTGGATCGAACCGTCGCCATCGGCAAGGACACCTTGCAGGCCAAGCTGTCCGATCTCGCCAAGCTGTCCGACGAGGCCCGCGCCCTGGCGGCGCTGCGCGATGAACTGGAGAAACAGGCGCAGGACGCCGCCGCCCGGGCGATGACCGAAGCCCAGCGCCGAGCCGCTGTCGAACAGCAACTGGCCGAGGAAGCCAAGCTTGGCGGCAGCGCCCGCGCGCAGATCGCGCTGCTCAACCAGCAGATCGACCAGTTGAAAACGCAGCTCTCCGCCATCGCCGCCAGCCTGGACCTGTCGCAGCAGCAAAGCGCCAGCAAGGACGCGCAGATCGCCAACCTGGGCCAGAAGCTGAACCTTGCCTTGGCGGCGCGGGTCGAGGAACTGCAACAGTACCGCAGCGAATTCTTCGGCAAGCTGCGCACATTGCTGGCGAACCGCAGCGGCATCCAGATCGTCGGCGACCGCTTCGTGTTCCAGAGCGAGGTGCTTTACCCGGTCGGCAGCGCGGAACTCACCCCGGCCGGCATCGCCCAGATGACAACGCTGGCGGTGACCATCAAGGACATCGCGTCCGAAATCCCGCCGGACATCCACTGGATATTGCGTGTCGATGGCCACACGGACCCTCAGCCGGTGAAAGGCAGCGCATTCGCCTCGAACTGGGAACTATCGGCGCAACGCGCCATCACCGTCGTGAAACTGCTGATCGCCGACGGAGTGCCGCCCAATCATCTGGCCGCCACCGGCTTTGGCGAGTACCAGCCGTTCGGTCCAGGGGACGCGCCGGACGCCTACGCCAAGGACCGCCGCATTGAGTTGCGGTTGACGGACCGCTA
>CAXTXZ010000604.1:0-2768 GCA_964248015.1 uncultured Rhodopila sp.
GGTCCTGCATCACCTCGGCTCGCTTGTCCTGGGCGCCGCATAGGGCGAGCGTCGGCACCACGATCGGCCGGCCCACCGCCTGCCGCACCTGCGCCAGGTCCGGGTCCGCCTTGGCCGGGTCAAACATGGCCCGGTAGTAGCCCAGTGTCGCCTCCAGCGCGCCGGGGATAGCCAGCATGCGCTTCACCTCGGCTAGGTGCTCCTCGTCGGTGAAGCCAGGTGCGGTCCAGTAGTCCCATAGCCAGTCCACGAACGCGTAGCCGTCCGCGCGCAGCGCCCGCTCCGGCAGCTCCGGGAGCTGGAAGAAGAACCAGTGGAAGGAGCGGTGAACATGCTCGGCGCGCAGCAGCGATTCCCCGGTCGCGGCCGGATGCGGCACGGCCATCAGCACCACGTCATCCGAGAGCAGGGCCGCACGCGGCGGCAGGATGTCGTGCGTCAGGTCGCGAAGCAGCATGGCTGGGGTCCCAGGGCTGGCAAGCGAGGGGATGGCGGGGCCGCCTGGCGGCGCGGCCCCGGGCCGTCAATGGCCGGGTGGTCAGCGGCCACGTCGTCAGCGGTCAACCCGTCAGTGGATCGTGAAGTAGCTCGATGGGTTGTGGTGGATGTCCTCGGCCTTGACGCCGACCAGGGTGATCGTCTCGTTGCCCAGGGTGATCACGGCGTTGCCGCCGTTGTCGTGGACGTGCGCGGCGACATCGGCCGCGGAGCCGATCGACAGGCCGTTGATGTTCTGCTGGATCTGCAGCATGTCGCCGGGGTGGAAGCCCATCACGACGTTCTGGCCGCCGTTGCTGTTGAACACGAACGTGTCGTGGCCGCCACCGCCGATCATGGTGTCGTTGCCCGCGCCCGCCAGCATGGTCGTGTGGCCGGAGCCGCCGATCAGCGTCTCGTCGCCGCTGCCGGCGTGCAGGGTGTCCTGGCCGTCGCCGCCGACCAGCGTGTCGTGGCCGGTGCCGCCCTGCAGGTAGTCGTTGCCGCCGCCGCCGCTGAGGAAGTTATGGCTGCCGCCCGCGATCAGCGTGTCATGGCCGGTGCCGCCGAGCAGGGTGTCGTGCCCTGACCCGAACGAGAAGGCCGCGTCGTTGCCGCCGCCGAGGCTGATGGTGTTGTGGTTCCCGCTGTCGAAAACCACGTCATGGCCATTCCCCGTGTCAACCGAGTTATGGTTGCCAAGGATGTTGAAGAAATCGTCGCCGTTGCCGCCATGGGCGGTGTCGAAATTGTGCGACATGAAGAATTGGTCGTTGCCGCTATCGCCAGTCAGCATGGCATGATTGGAAGTGTCCACGATGAAACTGCCGCCAGGTATGGTCGCCATCTCGATCTCCTGTTTCGGACTGCGCCGGGACTGATGCGAACGTCCGACCCACACAGGCTACCTGTTTCCTCACGAATTCGTCAACTCTACTTTGGGTTGATTTTTCCGATTAATTAACAATTGATCCTGGTTGGCCAAACAGCACGGCCAAATAGCGGCCCTGTCACTCAAGCGACCGGATGCCGCCCGCATTGACGCAGAGGCAACGCTGGATTTGTGCGATGCAACTGGGCGGCACGGCCACCCAGGGCCGTGCCGGCTGCTTGGGGATGGCTGCCCCTTATGGCGCGGTGATGCGCACGTCCCAGCGGACGAGTTCCCGGTCGCCGCCCGCCCGGCAGTTCTTCACGTCGAACCGGGTGGCGAACAGCACGGGCGCCAGGCCGACCGTTTCGAAGTTGCGGTCGGCCGCCGCAGGGTCGAGCAGCGACGGGTAGGCGATCGGCGCCGGGTCGGCGCAGGTCCACGCCCCAAGCCCGACCGACGGCATCAGCAGGCTCGGTGCGGACCAGCGCAGCAGGTCCGGGCTGGTCGAGTAGTACACGCCGCCGGGGCGCGCCCCGTCCTGCATCAGCGCGACGAACAGGCCGCTGGGCTTGTGGCGCACGAGGCTCGTGACCGGCCAGCGCAGGCTGCCCTGCCCCACCGGCGCGCACACATGCGCCTCCGGCGGAACCGGCTGCCCGTAGGGATCGGCGAAGGCGACCTGGAACGCCGACCCGTCCCAAGCGCGCCACGCCTCGGGCGTGCCAGGTGCCGTGGTGCGCAGCAGGCAGTTTCCTTCCCGCTGCGCGCGGGCCTGCGTCGCGAAGGCGAACATGTACTGCGCGCCCGACAGGGTCACGATGTTGCTCGGGTTGAAGTAGCCGTGGTGGCCGCGTTCGAGCTGGTCGAAGCGGTACGGCAGCGCCGCCACCAGCGCCCGGCCCGGCGCGCGCTGGAACGTCTGCCCGCCGTCGCGGGACACCGCTTCCGTCAGGGCGTTGTACCAGCAGTCCATGTAGCGGCGGCTGGGGCACAAGACCGGGCGGTGGTTGCCCTGGAACTCGTTGTGCACCACGGCCCAGATGGTGCGCCCGTCCGGCGTCCAGGGGCTGGCGATCCAGGCCCGGTCGTTGAAGGCGGCGGGGTCGTCGTTTTTCGCCCCGGCCATCACCACCGCGCAGCGGTGCCCGAGGTGCAGCAGGTCCGCCCCGCTTTCGACCCGGTTGACGAAGTGGCTCGCATAAAGCTGCACCTCCCCCGTCGCGAGGCGCACGGCGCGGGCCGGGGCGTCGGGGATGTCGAGCGCGTCGCAGCCGGGCCGCGCGCCGGCAACCGCTACGGCCCGGCCTTCCTCACCTCGGGGTGGTTGAGCAGGTACGCCCGCCGCCGGTCGGCGAACGTCCGCAGGCTCATCCCCCGGTCCGGGCCGCCCGCCCCCCGGGGGGGGGGCGGGGGCCCC
>CAXTXZ010000605.1:0-2766 GCA_964248015.1 uncultured Rhodopila sp.
CCGTCAACCGCTGGTTTATCCAAAATGGAAGGCCTGGTTCACGTTCGCTGCCTTGACAGGCTTAACAGCGCTGGCCAGGCGGGCAACTTTGCCGTCGGTCGTGATTCTCCTGATGTGGGTGTGCAATCGGACGGGCCGCCGCGGCGAGAGGTGCCTACGGCCTAGCTGGCTCGTTCGGACGGAAACCAGGAAACATAGCGGCAGGAGCGCCAATTGGCGCCGGACGAACGGGCGTGGCGGGAGGTGCCTGCAGCCTAGCTGGCTCGTTCGGACGGAAACCAGGAAACATAGCGGCAGGAGCGCCGGCTGGCGCCGGACGTGCGGGCGTGGCGAGAGGTGGCAGTGGCCTAGCTGGCTCGTTCGGACGGAAACCAGGAAAACCCCCGGTAGGGGCGCCGGGATGCTCGCCGAATGGCATGGGGCGGCCTTCCGGACGCGGCTGCCCATAACCTTCGTCAAATCGCCGTCCATCAAGTCGCCGTCCATCAAATCGCTGTCCATCTGGGCGAAACTGCGGACCGGCATCCCTGTGCTCTTCGAAACGGCGGCGGACATCGTCAGGGGCACGATGCCAATGACGTTCGTGATCATAGAAGCCCCACTCGCCGCCGAGGAGGACCAGCGGCACCGGCGCACCCTCTTCGATAATCGTGGGTGCGTCCCCACTGTAGTCGTAGCCAGGATAGGCGGCGGCGTTAGGGTCGTACGGCGAAGGAGGGTACACACCGGGCGGATATTCTGGCGGCGGGTAGCTGGCAGTGGGATAGGCTGGCTGATTGCCATACTCCGGATTCGGGGTTAGTGCGGAGCAACCGCCGAAGGCCAGCAGCGCGGCTGCCAGCCAGAGACCGCGAGGCATCGTGTTCACTCCCTGGTGCTTTTGGTTTGGCGTGCGGTCGTTCAGGCCATCTGGCCTTCCCGCATCGCCCGCGCCTGTACCGCGCTACTGCTGTATAACGCGATGGTCGCGAGCAATCCACAGGCGCCGGCGAAGGCCATCCACAAGCCAGGGGCGGCTTTGTCGCCCGTGGCTTCAATCAGCCATGTGGACACCAGCGGCGTGAAGCCGCCGAACAGCGCGGTGGCCAGCGCATAGGCCAGGGAGAAGCCGGCGGTGCGGACGGAAGCAGGGATGAACTCAGTCAGCGCCACCACCATCGCTCCGTTGTAGCTGCCGTAAAGGAAGGACAGCCAGAGCAGCACAACCAGCATGTTGAGGAAGCTCGGCGATGCCACCAGCCAAGCCAGAACTGGATAGGCCGTCAGCAGGGTCAGCGCCGAGAACACAATCAAAATGGGCTTGCGGCCGATCCGGTCCGACAGCGCCCCCATCACCGGCAGCCAGAAGAAGTTGGACAGGCCGACGCAGAAGGTCACGACCAGGCTGTCGGTTGTCGTCAGCTTCAGCACGTTCTTGCCGAAGGTTGGCGTATAGACGGTGATTGCGTAGAACGACACCGTTGTCATCACCACAAGCAGCATGCCGAACAGCACGATCGACCAGTTCTGGGCGATGGACAGGAAGATTTCACGGCTTGAGGGGCGGTGCTTGCGAGCGAGGAATTCCGTTGTCTCCTCCAGGGAGCGGCGGATGTAGAACAGGAACGGGACGATCAGGCAGCCGATGACGAAGGGGATGCGCCAGCCCCAGGCGCCAAGCGCGGACGGCGCCAGGGTTTCGCTCAGCAGAAAGCCCAGGACGGCGGCGACCATGATGGCGACCTGCTGGCTGGCCGACTGCCAGGCGACGTAGAAGCCCTTGTTGCCGGGGGTGGCCATCTCGGACAGGTAGACGGAGACGCCGCCCAGCTCGACCCCGGCGGAGAAGCCTTGCAGCAGGCGGCCGATCAAGACGAGCAGGGGGGCGGCGACCCCGATCGTGTCGTAGCCGGGGACGAAGGCGATCAGGATGGTGCCGCTGGCCATGATCAGCAGCGTCAGGATCAAGCCCTTGCGGCGGCCGATCTGGTCGATGTAGGCGCCCAGGATGACGGCGCCGAGCGGACGCATCAGGAAGCCGGCGCCGAAGGTCATGAAGGTGAGCATCAGGCCGGCGAACTCGCTGCCGCCGGGGAAGAACGCCTTGGAGATGTAGGTGGCGTAGAAACCGAACAGGAAGAAGTCGAACATCTCTAGGAAGTTGCCGCTCGTCACCCGCAGGATGGTGGCGCTCGCGGAGCGTTGGGCGGGTGCGGCTTGCATGGGCGTGGCCTCGGGTCTGTCTTGATGGGTCCTGGATGCCACGGCTGGGGCGATCAGGCCAGCCCGAGGATGGCGTCTTCCACATCCCTTAGCTTGTCCTTGCCGAACCACATGGCGTCGCCGACGAAGAAGGTGGGGGAGCCGAACGCGCCGCGGGCGACGGACAGGTCGGTGTTGGCGATCAGCTTGGCTTTCACCGCCGGGTCCTGCGTTCGCGCCATGACCGAAGCCGCGTCCAGTCCGGAGGCCGCCAGGGCATCGCGCAGGATGTCGGGGTCGTCCAGCTTCTTGGGCGCTTCCCACATGTGGTGGAACATCGCGGACACGTAGCGGTCCAGCGTGCCGTCGATGTCGGCGGCGACGGCGCCTCGCATGACTTGCAGGGTGTTTACCGGAAAGAAGGGATTGCGGACGTAGCCCTCGATCTTGTGGCGGCGGATGAAGCGTTCGGTTTCCAGGCGCTCGTACTCGGGCTTGTTGCGGATGCCGGCGAACGCTTCCATCGGGGAGCGGTTGTTGGTGGCCTTGAAGACGCCGCCGAGAAGGACCGGGACATAGCGGAAG
>CAXTXZ010000606.1:0-2755 GCA_964248015.1 uncultured Rhodopila sp.
CCCTATGAGCGTCCGGGCTCAGCGGGGGCGGCAGCGCCTTCCTTCGTGTTGATCGTCGGTTCGACCGACATTCCTGGACGCAGGACGCTGGCGGCCGACTCCTGGCCCGAGCGGTCGCGGTCCAGCACGATCTTCACCGGCAGGCGCTGAACGATCTTGGTGAAGTTGCCGGTGGCGTTGTCCGGCGGCAGCAGGGCGAATTGCAGGCCGGTCGCCGGGGCGATGCTGTCCACATGGCCCTGGATGCGCGCATCTGGGAAGGTATCGACGGAAATCTCGACCGGTTGGCCCGGATGGACCGAGGTTAGCTGGGTTTCCTTGAAGTTCGCCACGATGTAGACCGCGTCGAGCGGGACCACGGCCATGAGCTGGCTGCCAGCCTGAACGTATTGCCCGACGCGCAGCGACCGCGCGCCGACCGTGCCATCGACCGGGGCGGTGATCGTGGCGTAGCCGAGATTGAGCCGAGCCTGCTGCTCCGCGGCGCGATAATGCCCGATCTGGGAGGTGGCCTTGACCCGCGCGGCCTGGAGCACGTCCACCTGCTGCCGCGCGGCGGCGCGGGCGGCGCGGGCCTGCAACACGCCGGCGTTCCGCTGCACCAGGAGGGAGGCGGTTTGCTGGGTGGATTGCGTGGTTCCGGCCCCAACCTTGGAGAGAGCGTCGTAGCGCGCATGGTCCTGCTGGGCGAAACGCAGCTCCGCCTCGGCTGATGCGACCTGCTGGTTCGCCTGTTCGATGACGGAGTCCTGCAAGGCCAACTGCGCGTCAACCGAGCGGATTTCGCTTTCGGCGGTTTCCCGGTCGGCGGCGGCCTGACGCAGGGCGGTTTGGAAATCCTGGTCGTCAATGCGGGCGAGCACCTGGCCGGCCTTGACCGGCTGGTTGTCGGCAACCAGAACCTCGGTGACATAGCCGGAAACGCGGGGAGCGATCAGGGTGTTGTCCGCCGCCACGTAGGCGTCATCGGTGGCGACCAGGAAGCGGCCGGTGCGCCAGTATGCCGTGCCGTACCATGCCGCGGCCACGAGGCCGACCACCGCCAAGGCCCCAAGCGCCATGCGCTTCAGCAGCGTCTTGCGGCGCGACGTGGCGCTGGCGCCAGGGACGCTGACGCCGGGTGACTTGCCGCCCATGACCCGCTCAGCCGTTATTGCCTGTTCCATGGGTCTTAACCTCGTCGCTTATCGCTACAGAGTGTAGCCGTTCACGAGGTTTATGCGCCTATCGAGGCCAAGGCACTCGTGCTAAAAACAGATACGCGACATACTGTAGCGGAACATCTCATCAAGGCGCCGGGCTGTATAGTCGCGGCTGGAGAGATCGGAGGACCATCATGTCGTCATCGGCGCGAAGCCGAGCGCCCGGACGGCCCCGCTGCGACGTCACCCACAAGGCCGTCCTGCGAGCCGCTTATGATCTGCTGGGAGAAGGCGGCCTCAACTGCTTCACGATTGAAGGGGTTGCCGCCCGGTCCGGGGTGGCGCGAACGACGATCTATCGCTGGTGGCCGTCCAAGGGCGCGCTGGCCATGGAGGGATTCCTGGAAGGCACCGCGCCTGACCTCCTGTTGCCGCCGACAAACTCTGTCGCCGCTGACCTTCGCGCGCTGTTGCGCCTGTTCGCCCGGCTTTTGCGCGGCAAGGCAGGCCGCATCATCCGTGGCGTCATTGCTGAGGGACAGAGCGATCCGGACACGATCGCTGCCTTCATGACCGGGTTCGTCATGCCACGCCGGGCCGAGGGCCGCGCCATTGTCGAGCGGGGCATCGCGCAGGGCGAGTTACGCGCTGATCTTGACGTTGAAATGGTGCTTTACAGTCTTTTCGGCCCTTTGTACTTGCGGATGCTGCTGAATGAGGGCCTGGACGACACCTGGGTCGATCGGCTTGCGGATTCTGTGTTGACGGGATGCCTGATGCAAGAGCGATCCGACGGCGATGAACGCTGATCCGGGCGGCAGTAGCCCGATCCCAACGGAACGCCTGTTGCCTTAAAAAGCGCCACCTGGGGAAGCGAGGCCGCCACCTGATTCAGTGCGCCAAGTTCATGCCAGATACAAAATTGTTACAAGGACGATGGTGGTTGCTCAGGGCGAGGCAACTGCTGAACATCGCGATTCCGGCAGACCAACATCCTCAGCCGTTTGGCAATGGGGCGAATAATTATTTTGTTGTCGCAACAATTATTTTTTGGGGTCACTCGTCACCGGGACTTTCAAGCGCGTCAGCCGCTTGTCGGCGATGTTCGGCTGAACTCCGCCTTGACGTGGCCGATGAAGCTGCGCAGTTTCGGCGTCAGCAGGTGCAACCTGAGTTTTGGTGTCGCATAATCCGTCAAGAGGCGGACGAGCCGTCCCGCCGCCAAATCGTCCGCCACGACGATATCCGGCTGCATGACGATGCCAATCCCCTCCAACGCGGCGGCTCGGAGCGCTGGCCCATTGTTGATGCGCAGATTTCCCCCAACACCGATGGCCATGTCGCTACCCTGGGGTCCGAACCTCCAGAGCAGCGGTTCCGCAGCATGGGCGAAGTCCAGGCAGTTGTGCGCGGCCAGCTCAGCCGGACTGTCTGGTTTACCATGCGCGGCCAAATAGGCTGGGGCGGCGCAGACAAAGAGTTGCAGTGGCGGCAGCGCACGGGCAATCAGGCTTGAGTCCGGCAGCGCCCCCACCCTGATCGCGACGTCCAACCTGTCGCCCAGCAAGTCAAGCCGGTGGTCCTGCAAGACGAGATCAACCTTTACTTCGGAA
>CAXTXZ010000607.1:0-2113 GCA_964248015.1 uncultured Rhodopila sp.
CGCATGATGTTGCGGGCGATCGGCAGGCCCAGCCCCACCCCGCCGGTTTCCCGGCCGCGGCTTTGGCTCGCCGCGGTGGAACGGCTCGAACACCCGGTCCATCTCGATCAGGCTGAACGGCGGGTTCGGCCGGCGATCGGTTGGTTTGACGGGTGGGCCACCCAGCCATCCAAATCCTGCTGGTGAAGCGCCCGACACTTGAAGGCGACAAGGGTATTTGTTGATGCTTGAAGTTTCGCGACAGTAGGCAAATCAATTGGGAGTCCGCCAGCCGTCCATGCTGAACTGGCCAAGATCGGCCATTTGCGGAGCAAGGGCCTCACTCAAATAATCATTCACATCCTGCCAAGACACTGGCCGACTGGACAGGACGGCGGCCATTATCGCCAGAAGAAGCGCTGTCGTTACTGGCAAGCTATCCCGCCACCGCATTGATTTTCCTCCTGCGCGGCTAGAAGCTCAAGAAGACGTTCCACCAGATCGGCAGCGTGAGAAAAGACAGCAGTGTGCCGATCCCGACCATGAGCGAGATCAGCTGCGCGTTCAGGCCATACTGGATCGCGACAATGGATGCCCCGATCTGCGGCGCCATCGCGGACTCGAACAGCGTGATCTGCGTTGTCGTTCCGCGGAGGCCGAAAGCTCCGACATAGACCAACGTCACGAGCAAAGGGCCAAGCGCCAGCTTGTAGCCAAGCCCCATGGCAAGCGGGACGCGGTAACCCCCCAAGGCTCCCAGGCGCAGTTGCAGCCCCACCGAAACCAGGGCCAAGGGAGCCAGCGTTCCACCCAGGCGGCCCAGCACGGAGGTCGCCCAGCCAGGGTAGCTGACCGGGATAAGCGCGACGGCGACAACCAAGGCGATAAGTGGCGGAAACGTGACGATGCGTTTCACCATCTCGCGTTTGGAGACAACGCTTTCGGAGCAAAAGCAGATAAGAAAGATACCGGCGGTGCTAAGCACCAGATAGGTTCCAAGCTGGTCGATCATGATGCCGATCGGCATCCCGCCAGGCCCATAGAACGACTCTATCATGGGCAGGCCGATAAACGAGGTGTTGCCCAGGCCTCCGGCAACGACAAGCGCTCCGGTCGTGGCCTTGCGCAGCTTCAGCGCCTTTCCCACCAGCCCGAACAGCAGCGCGCTGGCCGCGAACAACAGCCACGGCATCGAAATGGCAGGCAGGAGAGACGGATCGAGGCTGACGGCATGGATCTGCAACAGCGTCAGCGCGGGAAGCGAGATGTGGATGATGAAGGCGTTGATCGCCGTGTGGGCGTTGTCCGGCACGCGGTTGAACTGACGCAGCGCCATCCCGATCGCCAGGCAGATAAACAGCATTATGATGTTGTCCATGAAAAGGCTCCCGCGGCTATGGACGACCCATGGAAGGCAGGCTTGGCTCCTGGGCCGCGCTTCCCCGGCCATGGCGCGGGGAATGGCGTGGCCAGGCGAACCAGAGCAGCGCCATGATTTGCAGCGCGAACGGCAGCAGCAGGCCAGTTCGGTAGGCTTGCAAGGGGTACCTGCCGGCGGCCGGCGGCCACAGGGCGATCACCTGGCCAACGCCGAGCTGGACCGCGAACGAGCAGCCGATGTGCAGCACATTGAGCGCGCCGTTCGCGCGGCCGATGGCGGCGGAAGGGAAATGGTCCGCAAGCACGCTGTAGCTCAGCACGGTCATGCCGCCGAACACGGCGAACAGGCTCCATGGCAGGACAGGGGGCAAGCCGGTGGGCGCGAGCAGGAGCGCCTCGGTCGAGAGCAATGCCAAAGCCGCGCAGGCGGCCGCGCGCGTCAGCCTCATGCGTTTCCGCAGCCACTGGGTCAGCATGCCCCAGCATGGGGCCGCGACGGTAAGGACCATTGCCATGCATGCCAGGCCGCTTGCGACCTCCGGACGTGACAGGCCGTTCACGTCCGTCAGCCATCGCCCTGCCCACAGCCCCTGCACCGCCAGGACCGAACCGAAACAAGAAGCGGAGAGCGGGGCGAACCGGCGGAACAAGGGATCGCGGACCACGTCCCGCAGCCGCACTTCCTGCTCCCTGAGCGCTTGCCCCAGCACCCGATCGGGCACGACGCCGCGGACCGGGCCCGCCCCCGCCGCCC
>CAXTXZ010000607.1:2123-2753 GCA_964248015.1 uncultured Rhodopila sp.
GCGACAGCCACGGCGCACGCGGCGACAGCCAGCACGGCCGACAACCCGCGCCACTCCACCTGGCGCAGGATGAATTCAACGGGCCAAGTCGCCGCCAATGCGCCAAGGCCGCCGCACATGATGAACGCGCCGTTGACTGTCGCCAGACGCTCACGCGGGAACCATTGGGCCGAAGCCTTCAACCCCGCGACCAGGCCGCCCGCGGTGCCGAGACCGATCAGCGCGCGGCCCAGCAGCAGCAGCGCGAACCCTCCGTCCAGCGCGCACAGCCCTGCCCCGGCCGCGGCGCACATAAGCAAGGCGCACTGCACGCGGCAGGGGCCATGTCGGTCCAGCAGCACGCCGACGGGCAACTGGGCCGCCGCGAACGTCAGGAAGTAGACCGACGTGAGCAAGCCCAACGCGTCGGCGCCAATGCCGAGGTCGCGCATGATGTCGCCCGCGACGACACTGTTCACGTTGCGGAACAGGTAGGAGAGGAAGTAACCCGCGGCGAGCGGCAACAGGGCGACAAGGGCCAGGAACGGGCTGAGTGTCGCCTCATCCGTCTTGGCGTGGCGGCCGAGCGCCATCTTGCTTACAGGCGCGCCCATGTTCATTCCCCGTGCAGGAAGGCAACCCAGGCCAGCG
>CAXTXZ010000608.1:0-285 GCA_964248015.1 uncultured Rhodopila sp.
TAGTAGATCGCGACGCGCGCCATCAGATGACCCTTTCGCCCGCGCGCCAGACCTGGCGCACGATCGGCAGGGCGCCGAGCAGGCGGACGCGGACGAGATCGGCGCGGAGGCCGGGCTGGAGGCGGCCCCGGTCGGGCAGGTTGGCCATCCGGGCGGGGTTGCTGGAGATCATGGCGACCGCCGCCGGCAGGGTGATGGCGTCCTCGCGGGCGCACTGGAAGGCGGCCTCGATCAGGCTGGGCGGCAGGTAGTCGGAGGCGAAGGCGTCCACCGCGCCGGCATGCC
>CAXTXZ010000608.1:295-2750 GCA_964248015.1 uncultured Rhodopila sp.
GTGACGGGGAACTCGCTGATGCGGATGCCGTCCTGGAGGTTCTCGGCGATCTCGGCCTCGGTGCGGTCGTCGTGGCTGGCGATGGCGATGGCCGTGCCGCGCACCCGGTCGAGCAGCGCCCGGCGGTTGGGCGCGCGCCATTTCTCGCGGTGCGCCTGCATTTCCAGGATGCGGCGGTCGATGGCGGCGTCGTCCAGGCCGCCCTGGCGGCGCAGCTTGCGGTAGAACGCGAGGTCGGCGTACTGGCCGACGCCGGGGCTGTGGTCCATCAGGCTGACCATCCGCACCAGCCTGTGGCCGGCGACGGGATCGAACAGGGCGAGCATGTCGGTGGCGGGCACCTCGCAGCGCAGGTGCAGGAAGTGGTCGGCTTTCAGCAGCCCGGCGTCGGTCAGGGCGTCGAGGTCGATGACGCCCTCACGGAAGGTCTGGATGCGTTCCTTGTCGAAGCCGAGGTCGCCGAGGCAGAGCGCGTCGAACACCGTGGTGACGCCGGCGGCGGCGCATTGCGCGTCGTGCGCCACCATGGCGGAGCGGGACGGCCAGCGCGCCAGGCTGCGGGGCTGCACCTGCCGCTCCAGATTGTCGGTGTGCAGGTCCACGACGCCGGGGATGACGGTGTCGCCGCCGAGGTCGATCGCGCCGGGGGCGTGCGACAGGCCGGGCTGGATGTCGGCGATGGTTGCGCCGCGCAGCAGGACCGTTCCGGGCAGGGTTTCCTCAGGCAGGACCAGGAGGGCGTTGGTCAGTATGGTCGCCTGGCTCATGCGGCATCCTGATAGGGGGTCATGGCGAACAGCCGGTCGGCGATCGCGTCGCGGACATCGGCGTCATGGCAGATCGCCACGACCGCCGTGCCGCGGGCTTTCGCTTCCCGCACCATGCCTATCACAACCGCGCGGTTTTCCGCATCCAAAGATGCGGTTGGTTCGTCAAGCAGAAGGATGGGGTGGCCGGCGATGAAGCCTCGGGCCAGGTTGACCCGCTGTTGCTCGCCGCCCGAGAAGGTGGCGGGCGGGATCGGGTGCAGGCGGGCGGGGATGTTGAGGGTTAGCAGCAGGCGCCTGGCCTGGGCGCGGGCGGCGTCCTGGCCGATGCCGCGGGAGAGCAGGGGTTCCGCCACCACGTCCAGGGCCGGGACGCGGGGCACGACGCGCAGGAACTGGCTGACGTAGCCCAGGGTGTCGTGGCGCACCGCCAGGATGGCGCGCGGGTCGGCGCTGGCGAGGTCGATCATCGCGCCCTGGTGGCGCACCAGGATCGCGCCGGTGTCCGCGCGGTAGTTGCCGTAGAGGCTGCGCAGCAGGGTGGACTTGCCCGCGCCGGACGGGCCGGACAGGACGACGCATTCCCCGGCGCGGACCTGAAGGTCGATGTTGGACAGGACGGGCATCCTCAGGCCGTCGCGGAGATGCAGGGTGAAGGATTTCCCGAGGGCCTGGGTCCGTAGCATTATGTTCATGTCGTGTTTCCCGTGGCTGCCGCAAGGGATGCCGTGGCGCCATGCGGCGCCGTGCCTGGTGGGGGGTGACGGCTCGGGTCGGGGCGTCATGCGGTCAGCACCGAACTGACGAGCAACTGGGTGTAGGGGTGCCTTGGGTCGTCGAGCACCTGGTCGGTCAGCCCGGTCTCGACGATGCGGCCGCGCTGCATGACGGCGATGCGGTGCGCGAGCAGGCGGGCGACGGCGATGTCGTGCGTCACCAGGACGACGGCGATTCGCAGGCGCGACACCAGGGAGCGGATCAGGTCGAGCAGGCGGGCCTGCACCGACACGTCGAGGCCGCCGGTCGGTTCGTCCATGAAGACCAGCCTTGGGTGCGTCACCAGGGTGCGGGCGATCTGCAAGCGTTGCAGCATGCCGCCGGAGAACGCGCGCGGCAGGTCGTCGATGCGGTCGGCGTCGATTTCCACCTGGGCCAGCCAGTCCAGGGCGGCGGCGCGGATGTCGCCGTAGTGGCGGGCGCCCTGCGCCATCAGGCGCTCGCCCACGTTGCCGCCGGCGCTGACGCCCATGCGCAGGTTCTGCCTGGGGTCCTGGTGGACGAAGCCCCAGTCGGAGCGGTGCAGCGTGCGCAAGGAGGGGGCGGGCATGGCGTGGACGTCGTGTTGTCGGCCGGCGGGGTCGCGGTAGCGGACGGCGCCGCTGTCGGGGGTCGCGCGGCCGGAGAGCACGTTCAGCAGGGTGGTCTTGCCGGAGCCGGATTCGCCGACGATCGCGAGCATTTCGCCGGGCCAGAGATCGACATCGACGTCGGCCAGGGCGGTGATGCCGCCGAAGCTCAGGGCGAGGCCTCGGGCGGAAAGCAGGGCGGGGTCGGTCATTCCGCCGCGTCCCGCCAGCCATCCGCGCCGACATGGCCCGCCGCTCGGCGTTCGGCGCAGTGGTCGGTGTCGGAGCAGACGAACAGCCGGCCGCCTTTGTTGTCGGTCACCACCTCGTCGAGATAGGAGT
>CAXTXZ010000609.1:0-2747 GCA_964248015.1 uncultured Rhodopila sp.
GTCTCCAACTTCATTGTCCAGGCATTGAGGAACGAGGACATCACGCTGTACGGCGACGGCAGCCAGACGCGGGCTTTCTGTTACGTTGACGACCTGGTGGATGGCCTGATGCGCCTGATGGGCACGGACGCCGACTTCACCGGCCCGATCAACATCGGCAACCCGCACGAGATCCCCGTGCGCGAACTGGCCGAGCGGGTCATCGACCTGACCAAGTCACGCTCGAAGATCGTGCGCCATCCGCTGCCGCAGGACGATCCCTTGCAGCGCTGCCCGGACATCGCCCTGGCCAGGAAAACGCTCGCCTGGGAGCCGAAGGTGGAGCTGGACGACGGCCTGCGCCGCACCATTGAGCATTTCGCCAGGCTTCTGGCCAAACCCTAAAGCTCGCGTCCCCCGGCAAGGCTCGCAATCAGGGCAACCAGATCCTCCGCCCGCCGCTGTCCGGTGTGGCGCCGCAATGTCGTCGCGCGACCCGATGCGCCGATCGCGGCCCGTTGTTGATCAGGCAGATGCAAAGCCTCCAGCGCCGCCGCCGTGTCGTCGGCAACCAGGAGGTCGCGGCCCGGCTGAAGCACGTCCTCGATCCCCATCCAGCGGTCCGACAACACAGGCGTCCCGCAGGCCGTGGCCTCGAACAGCCGCACGCTGGGGCTGTAGCCGCTGCGGATCATGTCGCGGCGCGTGACGTTCAGCGTCCAGCCCATGCTTGAGTAAAAGCCAGCGTGCTCGCTTGGCGGCAGATGCTCGATCCGCTCGACATTGGCGGGCCACGCGATGCCATCAGGGTACTGCGGGCCGGCAACAACGAAGCGGCGGTGCGCCAAGCGGCGCGCGGGCTCCAGCAACAGGCGGTCGAGCGTGTCCTGCCGGTCCGGGCTGTAGGTTCCAAGATAACCCAGGTCCCAGCGCCTCGCCGTGCTGACCAGATGGTAAAGCGCCGGATCGACCGAGCAATACAGCGCGGCCGCATGCCGAGCGCCGTAAACGTCCTGAAGCCTTTGCAGTGTCGGGCCGCCGGTGAAGGACAGGTAGACGTCGAACAAGGGTATCAACTCAGGCAAGAGATACGTGACGCTGCCATCCGCCAGGCCTTGCAGCGTGACCGGCGTGTCGATGTCGTAAAAGCCAAGCACGCCGCGCCGGTGGCGGTTGGCCCAGGCGATCACGGCCGGACCGTCCGTCACGTAAGAACCAACGATGACCGCATCCGCCACCTTCACTGCATCACAGTAACGATCCAGCTCGGCCAGGGAGCCGTACAGCCGAAGCGAGCAGAAACCAGGCTCCGGCAAGTCCCGGTTCGACGCATACCAAGGCTGGTCGCGTTCCAGGAACAGCACGTCGTGCCCCGCCTCCGCCAGGCCCTTCAGCAACGACCGGTACGTTGTCGCGTGGCCATTGCCCCAGGAAGAACTCAGGCTCAGGCCCAGGAAAACGAGCCGCATGGTCAGCCCGCGCGCTTGCGCGCCAGCGCCTCGGCGAACACCGTGTCGGCCAGCGCCGCGCGCTGCGCGTAGGTGTGATTCGCCAGAACCCTGCGACGGCCCGCCGCCCCGATCGCCCGCGCCCTTTCGGCCGTCAACGAGGAAACATGCTCCACGACATCCTGCCCGTCCCGCGCGACCAGGACCTCCTCGCCCGGCGCCAGGAACATCTCGATGCCCTCCCACGCGTCGGTGATCAGGCACGCGCCGGCTCCCGCCGCCTCGAACACGCGCGTCGCGGGACAGAAACCGGTTTCCGCCATGCTGTCCCGCGCCACGTTCAGCACCGCCCGCGCCGACGCGTTGAAGGCGTTGTGGCAATCCGTCCCGACATGCCCAAGCCGCCGGACATTGGGCGGCGTCGAACCCTCATCCCAGCCCGAGCCGCCCAGCAGGAACCGTTTGCCCGGCAGGCGCGCCGCCGGCTCCAGGAAAAACGCCCTGGCGCGCGCCTCTCGGTCCGGCATCCGGTTGGCGAGGAACGACAGGTCCGAGGCGAACGCCGGATCGGCCGGGACTGGAAAATGAGTCTCCGGATCAAGCGCGTTGTAGACCGGCACGCAGCGCCGCGCGCCAAATCCCCGATAGGCGTCGATGACGGGTGTCCCGCCGCCATAGGTCAGCACAAGGTCCAGCGCCGCCGCCGCCGCCCGCACAGGGTCCGCCGGATCAGCCCGCATCGCCGCCAGGGTGGCCGGCGCATCGACATCCCAAAACACGCGCAGCGCGTCAGGCCGAGCGGCGGAGATCATGCCGTGAAGCAGCGCGTCGTCGAACACGCCGACGCCGCTCGCCTTGATGACGATGTCGGCGTCCGCCGCCTCGGCCAGCACGTCGCGCGCCGCCGCCTCGGTCGCGGCGTAGACCACGACACGCGCCCAGGACGGGGGTTCGATGTCGCGATGCGCCTGCCGATCGAACGCGTCAGGCTCGTAGAAGGTGATGTCGTGGCCAAGCCGGGCGAGCGCCGCGAGCAGGCCGCGATAATACGTCGCCGCGCCGTTCCAGTAGGATGACAGCAGGCTCGACCCGTAGAAAGCGATCCGCATCAGCCGGCCCCCAGATGCGCGACGATATCCAGCAGTTCATCGACCCGGTGTGCGCAGGTGTGCCGCGCCCTGATCGTTTCCAGGCCATGCGCCGCCAGGGACTGCCGCAGCCCCGCATCCGCCGCGACGGCCCGCATGTGGGCTTGCATCTCCGTTGGGTTCGCCGCCTGGAGGTAGTCGCTGCCGGGACGGAACAGATGCTCGCTGTCCT
>CAXTXZ010000610.1:0-2747 GCA_964248015.1 uncultured Rhodopila sp.
CGGCCGCGCCGTCCGCCTGAGCCGGGCGGCTCATCGCAACCAGCGCAAGCTCGACCACCTCCACCGCGCCCGGCGGGCCGCCGCCGACGCGCCGCCGGCTGGCGCCGCTGCGCCGCAACCCCTTGCCACGCCGGACGCACCCCCGATCAACAAGGCGATCGGGTCGGTGAAACCCGAGGCGTCACAGGCGAAAACCTGGACGCAGGCCTACCATGATCGCCAGAGGGAAAAGCGCCTCGCCGAATCCGCCAGGAAAAGGCAGGACCACCTCGCGCCCGTCTCCGCCCCGCCAGGCGCGGCGCTCGCCTGCTCCGCCAGGGAGGCAGCGGTCCCCGCCACCCAGGCAGGATAGCCCGCTCGCCACGACGCGCGACATGTCACCCAGCCCGCCCCTTTCACCCAACGCTCGCCTTACTCCGGCTTCGACACAGGCAACGCCCCGGCATCGCCACGCGCGCCAGCCTCGCTCGGCGGCAATGGCTTGACCTTGCCCCCCGTGAACCTCATGTTCCGGCCGAATCAATGGAATTACGGGGCCTGATGTCAAAAGAAGATATGATTGAATTCAGCGGCACAGTGATGGAGCTTCTGCCCAACGCCATGTTTCGCGTGAAATTGGACAACGAGCACTCCATTCTCGCGCATACCAGCGGCAAGATGCGCAAGAACCGCATCCGCGTCCTGGCCGGCGACCGGGTCAACGTCGAGATGACGCCGTACGATCTCAGCAAGGGCCGCATCACGTTCCGCTTCAAGTAATCGGTTGGCGGTGAAGCCGCTTTCGCTGATCCTGGCCTCCTCCAGCCCTCGGCGCCTGATGCTGCTAAAGCAAATTGGCATCGTGCCGGACCAGGTCATCTCCCCCGACATCGATGAAACGCCGGCGCGCGACGAGCCGCCCCGGCTTTACGCCCAGCGCATGGCGCGGGAAAAAGCCGCTTCCGTGCCCCGTCCCGGCCACGTCGTGCTGGCCGCCGACACCGTTGTCGCCGCCGGCCGCCGCATCCTGCCGAAAGCCGAAACGCCCGAGCAGGTCCGCGCTTGCCTCACCCTGCTGTCCGGCCGCCGCCACCGGGTGATGACCGCCATCGCGACAACCAGCCCGGACGGCGTCAGCAGGCAGCGGCTGGTCGAAAGCATCGTCACCTTCAACCGCCTGACCTCCCATCAGATCGAGCGCTACGTCTCCTTGGGAGAGGGCGAAGGCAAGGCCGGAGGCTACGCCATCAACGGCGCCGCCGCCGCTTTCATACGCTTCCTGTCCGGCAGCTACTCCGCCGTCGTCGGCCTGCCGCTGTTCGAAACCGCCCAGTTGCTGCGCGCGGATGGCTGGCAGGCGCCTTGAGCCTCTCGATCCGTGTCGCCACCAGTCCGGGCGAGGCCCAGGTCGCCGTGATCGGGAGCAACCGCCTGATCGACTACGCCCTCTGGCGGCCCGGCAGTCCCGACGGCGTGGGAGACACGTTCCCGGGCCGTGTCGCCGCCATGGTCCCCGCCATGGCGGGCGCGTTCGTCGCCCTGCCCGACGGGGAAGGCTTCCTGCCCGACAGCGAGGGCGCGAAGGGCCTGACCGTCGGGACGCAACTGACGGTCCGGATCACCCGTGCCGCGCAGGCCGGCAAGGGGCCTCGGCTCACGGCGCGCCTTCCGGCGGACGCCCCTCTCGGTCCCGGCCCAAGCCCCCTGCGCCGCATGGCCGCGCGCTACCCCGAGGCGCCGATCCTGGTGGATGACGCCGCCTTGGCCGCGACCGTCGCCGCCACCCTGGGCGTCCGGGCGACCATCGTCCCCGTGGCCTTTGATGACGACATCGCCGACGCGATCGACGCCCTGTCTCGCCCGGTCGTTGACCTGAGCTGCGGCGCACGGTTGTCCATCTGGCCCACGCCCGCCCTGGTCGCCATTGACATCGACGGCGCCGCCGCCATCGCCGGCGCCCGCCCGCGGCACGAGGCCCTGAACCGGGCCATCCTGCCCGCGCGGGCCGCCCGGGTCAGGGTGCGCAACCTGTCCGGCGGCATTGTTGTCGATCTGGCGGGCCTCGCGCCGCGCAAGCGCGTCGCCCTGGCGCCGGATTTTGTCGCTGCCCTTGAAACCGACCCGGTGCGGCCGAAGTTCCTTGGCTTCACGGCGCTTGGCCTGGCCGAGATCGTGCGTGCCCGGATTCACCCGCCGCTGCATGAGCTGCTGACGGGTCCGCTGGCCACCGGGTTGGCCGCGCTGCGCGGCATGCTTGCGGCCCTGGATGTCAACCCCGCGGCAATGCCCGCCCTCCGTGCCCATCCGTCCGTGGTGTCAGCCTTGCAGGCGGATTCGGCGGCCCTGCCAGACCTGGCGCGTCGCACCGGCCGGAGGATAACCTTGCGATCAGACCCATCCCTAACCCCGCCTGACTGGATGTTGGAGAAGGACAATGGCTAGAAACCCCTCGACCTGCCCGATCTGTGGCCGGCGTTCCTCGCCCGCGCACCACCCTTTCTGCACGCCGCGCTGCCAGGAGGTTGACCTCGGGCGCTGGCTGGCCGGCGTTTATCGCATCCCCGGACCGCCCGCGGAACTGGAAGAAGACCCGCCGCCATCGCCGGATGCGGCATGAGCGGAGGCACCGGACTCGGGGGTATCACCCGCCGGCAAGACACGAACCGGCAGGCGAACACGATATGAAAGATAACGTGAGGTTCGGCGTGAAAGCGGCTTGATCACCATCCGGCCATGGTCTATGCACCCGCCCTCCAACCCTGCCGCTC
>CAXTXZ010000611.1:0-2734 GCA_964248015.1 uncultured Rhodopila sp.
GTGGCTTTTTCCACGGCGTCGGGAAACTTGGCGGGGTGGGCGGTGGCCATCGCGACGATGGGGACGCCGCCTGTGCAGGGATGCGCGCGGGCGGCGGCGATGCCGATCGCGGTGTGGGGATCGGCCAAATAGCCCGTGGTGGCGTGCAGGCGGCGGATTTCGGCCTCGGTGCCGGGATCGTCCAGGCGGAAGCCGTGGAACAGGCCTCGGGCGCGGCGCCAGACCGGATCGGCGACCGTCATCCGGCCGGTTTCGCGGAAACCCAGCATGGTCTGGCGGGTTGCGTCGGGGTCGCGGTCCAGCAGTTCGAACAGCAGGCGCTCGAAGTTGGAGCTGACCTGGATGTCCATGCTGGGGGACAGGGACGGCTCGACCGGGGCCATCGACATGTCATTGGACTGGAGGAAGCGGCTCAGGATGTCGTTGCGGTTCGATCCAATGATCAGGCGGGCAATGGGCAAGCCCATGCGGCGAGCGGCCCACGCGGCGAGGACGTTGCCGAAGTTGCCGGTGGGGACGCTGAAGGCGACCTCCCGGTCCGGCGCGCCGAGCGCCAGGGCGGCGGCGACGTAGTAGGGGATCTGGGCGGCGATACGGGCGAAGTTGATGGAGTTCACCGCCGACAGCCGGACATCGTTGCGGAACGCGGCATCGGCGAACAGCGCCTTCACCATGTCCTGGCAGTCGTCGAAAGTGCCCTCGATGGCGATGTTGCCGATGTTGGGCGCATCCACCGTGGTCATTTGGCGGCGCTGCACCAGGCTGGTGCGGCCATGCGGGTGCAGGATCATGACATCGACCCGCTCGCGTCCGGCGCAGGCCTCGATGGCGGCGGAACCGGTGTCGCCGGAGGTTGCGCCGACAATAGTGACGCGGGTGTCGCGCTCGGTCAGGACGTGGTCGAAGAGGCGGCCGAGCACCTGCATGGCCATGTCCTTGAAGGCTAGGGTGGGGCCGTGGAAGAGTTCCTGGGTGAACAGGTGGGTTTCAAGCTGTGCCAGGGGGGCCACGGCGGGGTGGCCGAAGCCGGCGTAGGCGTCGTGGCAGATGGTTTGCAGCACGGCGAACGGGATGGCCGTGCCGGTGAAGGGTTGCATGACCCTGGCGGCGAGTTCGGCGTAGGACAGGCCACGCATGGCGCGCCAGTCAGAGGGGCTGAAGCGCGGCCAGGTTTCGGGGACGAAGAGGCCGCCATCCTCGGCGAGGCCTGCCAGCAGGACGTCGGCGAAGTCGCGGGCGGGTGCCTGGCCTCGGGTGGAGATGTAGCGCATGGCGGCCTTCTAGGCTGTCAGCGACGTTGCGACCAGATTGTTGTGGCGTCGTTCATCGCCTGGTCGGAGGTGTCGGCGCGGTTCAGGGCCAGGAGGGCTAGCGCCATCGTGGCCCGGATCGTTGCAAGCGGCGTGGCGGGGGTGGCATCACCCTGCCAGACGGCGGCTAGGAAGCCCGGGGTGTCACTGGCTGCTGGATGGGGCTTCAAGTGTTCGACGACGGGCAGGGACAGTTCGGCGCGGCCAGCGTGGTTGTCCCATAACGTGGCTGTGGCGGGTTTCAGGGGAACGCGCTCAGCCTCGCCCCCACCGCCTTTCAGAACCAGAAGGCGGCAACGCCGCATGCGCTCGGCGACTCCTAGATGCACGTCTATATAGGGTGGGTGGAAGACGCCATCGACGCCGGCAGGGGCGTCCGCCGGGTTCAGCAGGCGCGCGGCGGTGTTGACTGGGGAGCGCAGGCCGAAGAGCCGGCGCATGTCGAGCAGCCGATGCATCGCCGGCGCCATGGCGCGCAGCGGCAGGTAGGCGAAGCGGCCGGCGCGCAAGGTCGCGGCGGCGCTGGACAGGTCGGCGTCGGGACGCAGGCCAATGGCCGCCATGGCGTCCTCCACCGTGATGCCGCTGGAGAAATCGTTCGAGCCGTGCATCAGCACGTTGATCCCAGAGCGGGCGAGCGCCAGGGCGGCGAGCAGGAACCACGGCGCGCCACGTGTGCGACCCGCGCCGTAGGAGGGCCAGTCGAGATCAATGCCGAGATCGCCACGGCCTAAACCGATATTATCCCGAGCGGCCTGGACCATGCCGGTGATTTCCTCGGCGTCTTCGCCACGAAAGCGGAGGAGCATGAGGAAGGCGCCGACCTGATGCGGATCGACCTCGTTGCGCAGCACCATGCCGAAGGCGACGCGAGCTTCGTCCCGGGTCAGGGCGCGTGACCGGCCTGGGCCGCGGCCAAGGGTGGCGACGTAGGCGGCGAAGTGGCTCTCGGAGGATTGGGTCATGCGGATCATATAGGAGACCCGCGGCCAGAAAGGATCGCTATTGCGCCAACTTCCTTGGGCAGGCTGAACCGGCATTTTCTTGGGGGTCGCGGCATATACGCAGACCTCGCGCGGTTCAGGCTTATTTTTGTTAAGGAAACCGATAGACCTCTGAACAAACCGCTGTCGAAATTAGCTATCATGTAAATTCGTTGCTATTTGATGCGTCACTGTTTATGGCTTGATGAAGTTGCAACAGTTTTACTTTGCAGCCGGGATGGCCTTCTTCGTCAAGATAAAGGCGCGCTCTTCCAACCGGCCGTGGCATTTATAGCGCATAATGCAACGAAAATGCTCTGCCAGCGCCTGAATTGGAGAATTTAGTGGAACTTCGAGAATGCTCACTGTATTGTGATAGAATAAGACAGTGATAATTAAGAATTCACGTTGTTGCACGCGGAATTAACATGCGCGTGACGG
>CAXTXZ010000612.1:0-2732 GCA_964248015.1 uncultured Rhodopila sp.
GCAGCCCATGCCGGCAGACCGCGTCGTCATAACAGGTGGCCTCGTCCTCGCGGCGGACGACACCGCCGCCCGCCCCGCCGACATCGTCCTGGAAGGCGACAGCATCGCCGCCATCGTCCCTCCCAGCTCCGCCGAGGCCCCGCGAACCATCGACGCCTCGAACCGCCTGGTCATCGCCGGCCTGGTCAACGCCCACACCCACGGCCACGGCGGCCTGGCGAAAGGCGCGGGAGACCTTCTCTCGCTCGACCTGCTGCTCAACGCCGCCCCCTGGATACAAGGCAACCGCACGGCCGAGGACCGCTACCTGTCCACCCTTCTGAGCGGCATCGAAATGATCCGCAAGGGCTGCACCGCCTGCTACGACCTTTCCGTCATCATGCCCGTGCCCACGCCGGACGGCCTGCACGAGGTCGCCCGCGCCTACAGCGACCTCGGCATGCGCGCCGTCATCGCCCCGATGATCGCCGACCGCACCTTCTACCAGGCGATCCCCGGCCGGCTCGACGCCTTCCCCCCCGAACTCCACGCCATGGCCGACAGCATGCGCGCCGCCTCAGCCGAGGCCACCCTTTCCCCCATCCGAGCCGCCGCCAGCGCCTGGCCCTACCCCACCGACCAGATCCGCCTCGGCATCGCCCCCACCATCCCGTTGCACTGCTCCGAGGACTTCATGCTCGGCTGCCGCGACATCGCCAACGACTTCGGCCTCCCCCTGCAAACCCACCTGGCCGAATCCCCGGTTCAACGAGCCGCCGCGAAACAACGCTACGGCATCTCCCTCGTCGCCTACCTCGACAAGATCGGACTGCTCGGCCCCAGGTTCAGCGGCGCGCACGCCATCTGGATCGACGACGCCGAAATGGCGACGATCGCCCGCCATGGCGGCGCGCTGGCGCACAACCCCGGATCAAACCTGCGCCTCGGCAACGGCATCGCCGACATGCGCAGAGCCATTGCCGCCGGCATCACGGTGGGCGTCGGCACGGACGGCTCATCGTCCTCCGACAACCAGAACATGTTCGAGGCGATGCGCCTGTCCGCCTTCGTCTCCCGCATTTTCGACCGCCCGCCCGAGGACTGGATCAGCGCCCCCGAGGCCCTGCGCCTCGCCACGGAGGGCAGCGCCGCCGTGCTCGGCATGGCCGACCAGATCGGCAGGATCGCCCCCGGCTACAAGGCTGACCTCGTGTTCCTCGACCTCGACCACATCAACCTGGTTCCCCTCAACAACACGATCAACCAACTGGTCAACGCCGAGGACGGCGCGGCTGACCGAGGGCAACGCCGCCCTGAAAGCCGCCGCCGAAAGCCTCGCCCCCGTAGTCAACCATTTCTGCGTCGGCTTGGGCCGCTGCGCCCACGACCTGCCGCGCCGCCTGTCCGCCGAGGCGGTATGGTCGTAACCGCCACCCGCCGGCCTGCACGGTCACACCAGCCAGATCGGATCGCCCTTCCGTGCCACGCCCTCGATCAGCACCGCCGCATAGACGCCTGCCTTGCCCTCATGCGCCCGCGCGACATAGCGCAGGATGCTAGGGTCCAGTTCCCCGGTGTCGGGATGCAACGTGATCATCTTGCACCGAGGATCACGCTCCAGGATCATGATCCGCAGCCGCTCGCCGATTTGCAGCGTGCGCCCGATCAGCCCGTCCTCGCGGTACGGCTGGTCATCGTCCCAATCCGCATAGAAGTTCGCGCGGAAACGGCGCGGGTCCATCGCCATGCCCATCTCTTCGCCCAGCGCCCGCACCGAGGCACGGCCAAGTAACGACACCGGTCGGCAGTCGGTGAAGCTGCGTTCCGAGAATCGCAGCGTCACCGCCTTGCCGCCCTGCTCCCGAAGTTCAGCGGCCAGTTCCACGGCGTCAACCGCCAGGGTCCGGCCGCCCGGCGTGGTGACCTCCACCGCGAATGCCGCGCTGTCTGGGTACACCGGGTTCACCCCTGGCCCAAGGGCAAAGGAAGCCAAAACGTCCACCGGCTGGCGCGAGGCCTCCGGATGACAGTAGTGCGGCCGATACAGCACCAGCGTCTCGTGGTCGCGCCCGGTATGCCAGGGAAACCCCGCTCTCGTCTCGCCCTCGGGGATGAAGGCATAGGCACGATCGCCCATGACGCCCGAGTAACCGACGAAAACGTCCTCTATTTCCTCCCCCGCCATGCTCTTGACGGGATAGCGGCAGGCCATCCCGATCGTGCCAATGTGTTCCATCAAGACGCTCCTGTAATACCCGCGTGCAGTGCGGCCTTCTGAATGCGGCGCATGGTCCAGTCGTGCAGCCGCAATCAAAATACCAGTGGCGTTCGTGTACACTTAGCGTTCGTGTACACTTTGCATATAGAATTGAAGCTGTACGACTTAGCAAAGGAAGATAGCAGAATGGATGACGTACAGTGTCGACGTATCATTCAGATGGCGATCGAGAAATACGCTACGCGTAAGGTATATGGGGTTGATATTCAAGTGGGTACTAACGGGAAGTACGCTAATCAAGGCCACTACGGACAGTATGAGCATGTATACCCAAGCATGGACTGCTCATCAAAGCAGGTCGATACATCTATTTTCTTTCATGATCCTAAGATTTTCAATGCTTTGAGCAAGGCAATTCAGGAGCGGGTTGATAGCCATTTTAGCGTACCTTCTCGCTCGCGTCGCCGCAACAAGGGTATCGCGATCGTTGTACCCATAAATCGAGAGGCTGGGACCGCCAGTGACGAAAGGCTAG
>CAXTXZ010000613.1:0-2721 GCA_964248015.1 uncultured Rhodopila sp.
ACGCGGCGCTGAACGAGGCCAAGGAAGCCTATGTCACCGCCAATCCGCGCAGCCTTGCCCGCTATGTCGAGGCAACCGCGGTCATGCCGGGCGGCAACACCCGCACCGTGCTGCACTACGCGCCGTTCCCGCTGGCGATGGCCCGCGCGCGGGGTTGCCGCCTGTGGGACGCCGACGGCCGGGAGTACATCGACTTCCTGGGCGAGTACACCGCCGGGCTTTACGGCCACTCGCATCCGGTGATCCGCGCCGCCGTCGACCGGGCGCTGGACGACGGCATCAGCTTCGGCGCGTCGAATCTGACCGAGGCCCGCTTCGCCCGCGCCGTCTGCGACCGCTTCGGCCTGGACCGCGTGCGCTTCACCAACTCGGGGACCGAGGCGAACCTGCTCGCCATCTCCCTGGCGCGCATCTTCACCGGCCGCAAGAAGGCGCTGGCGTTCGATGGCGGCTACCACGGCGCGGTGTTCGGCTTCGCCGGCGGCGGGTCGCCGATCAACGCGCCGTTCGAGTACGTGATGGCCCCCTACAACGACATCGCCGTCACCAGGGCGCTGATCGAGGGCAATGCGGACGAACTCGCGCTGGTGATCCTGGAGCCGATGATGGGCAGCGGCGGCTGCATCGCCGCGAGCCACGATTTCCTGCGCATGCTGCGGCAGGAAACCACGCGCGCCGGCGCCTTGCTTGTCTTGGACGAGGTGATGACCTCGCGCCTCGCGCCCGGCGGCTTGCAGGCGGTTGCCGGCGTCAAGCCTGACCTGACGACATTCGGCAAATACATCGGCGGCGGCATGTCGTTCGGCGCCTTTGGCGGCAGGGCCGAGATCATGGACCTGTTCGATCCCAGGCGCGCGGACGCGCTGCCGCACGCCGGGACGTTCAACAACAACGTGCTGACCATGGCGGCTGGCCTCGCCGGGCTGACCGAGGTTTACACTCCGGACGCGGCCCACGCCCTGAACGCGCGCGGCGACGCGCTGCGCCAGAGGCTGAACGCGCTGTGCCAGGCTTCCGGCGCGCCCATCCAGTTCACCGGCATCGGCTCCATGCTTTCGATCCACACGGTTCCCGGCCCCATCGCCTGCCCGGCGGACGCCGCGAAGGGCGACCCGAAGCTGAAGGAACTGTTCTTCTTCGACATGCTGGCGCAGGGGATCTGGCTCGCGCGCCGCGGCATGATGACGCTGTCGCTGCCGATCGGCGACGCCGAGTGCGACCGGCTGGCGGCGGCCGTGGAGGAGTTCCTTTCAACCCGCCACTCCTTGTTCCGCTGAGCGTCCGCACAAAGTCGCTCGCATGCTGACAGGCGAACGCATCCGTGAAGCCGGGCTGATCCTGGACGGCACCGACACGGGCTACCGGGGGTCCAGCTATGATGTCCATATCGAGGACATCATCGGCGACGACGGCGCGCTCCGCGACAGCTTCAAGATGCCGCCGCAAGGCATCGTCCAGGTCATTTCACGCGAGCGCGTCAAGGTGCCCATCGGCATAACCGGACTGGCCAACGTGAAAACCGGCCTGTGCAACGAAGGCCTGCTCGCGCTCAACAGCGGCGTCATCGATCCCGGCTACGAGGGCCGGATCTCCAGCTTCCTGCTCAACTTCAGCAACAAGCCCCGGTTGCTGACGCGGGGCGAGGCGTTCCTGCGCCTGCAGTTCATGATCATGGCGGAAGCCACGGTCACGCCGCCACGGCCGCACGACGACGACGCCTATATCGCCGAGCGCCGCCGCCAGTCGGCCACCCTCAGCGCGACGTTCCTGAATTTGGAGGCCGTGGTCGAAGCCACGACGACGGATCTGTTCGCCCGGTGGCGGACCCAGATACTGACCATCGCCGGCTCTGTTGCCCTGATCCTGACCGCGCTGACCTTTTTCCTGAACTGGGGAAGCCTGTACCTGGTCAAGAACTGGCTGCAACCCTCTGATACCGTGCGGGCGGAAATCCTGCGCAACGCTGTCAATGACCAGAACGACAAGCTGCTCAAGGCGAACAACGAGCTGAAGGCGCGTGTAGAAGCACTCGAAAACCAGATCAGGCCGCTTCCCTCCAGGCGATGACCGCCCGCGCCTGCGCGAACGGCATCCCGGCCTGGCGCGCCGAAGGCCGCGGGAAGCGCCGCCTGATCCGCATGGGATTGCCGGCCATGCGACTGGTTGACGCCCGCCGGCCTTTCCATGGCGCGTCGCAGTCCAGTTGCGATCGCGACGCGCCATGGCTCATTGTTTCCTAGGCAGATTCACGCCTCCGGACCTTTCGGCCTTTCGGCGATCCAGTGGGGCCATGCCTGCGCCGCCGCCCTGTTGGGCCGTGTCGGCGGCGCCGCTCAAGATGTTTCGCCGCCTCGTCCGGCCTTGCCGGGCTTCGTTCCGGGACAAGGCCGCGTGGTTCCTCTGGACCACGCCGGCCCGTCGCTGTAGTGGAGCCGTCATCATGGCCCGCATCGCGACAATCCACCGCAAGACCTCGGAAACCGACATCAGCCTGACCCTCGACCTTGACGGGACAGGGGCCGCGGAAATCGCCACGGGCATCGGCTTCCTGGATCACATGCTGACCGCGCTGGCCCGCCACGGCCTGTTCGACCTCACGGTCCGCGCCGAGGGCGACCTGCACATTGATTTCCACCACACGACCGAGGATGTCGGCATTGCCCTCGGCGCCGCCTTCGCCCGCGCGCTGGGCGACAAGCGCGGCATCCGCCGGTTCGGCCA
>CAXTXZ010000614.1:0-2717 GCA_964248015.1 uncultured Rhodopila sp.
CCCCAGTGCCCGAGGACGATCCCCCGGCGGTGTAATGGAGGTCCCAGGGGTTACGGGTGACATAAATGTCCGGGTTCTCCGCCGAACCGCATGTGCCGAACTCAGGCGTCGTCGTCCGGCCCATGATGTTCAGCCCGGCGTGGCGTATCCGCGCGGCCAGGTAACTGTCCGCGACGGCGACGTTGCCCCGCATGAGCTTGGCGCCCATCTCCTGCTTGCGGCCCCGCAGCGTCGGCCCGAGGTCCTTCATCAGATAGGGCACGCCGGCGAAAGCGCCCTCGGGCCGCATCCCGTCCTTAAGCGGGTCGGCGACGACATCCTCGAACACCTCGATAACGGCGCTGAGCCTCGGGTTGACCTTGGCGATGCCGGCCGCCGCCTGGGCGGCGAGTTCCGCCGGCGTCACCTCGCCTCGTTGGACGCGGGCGGCGAGGCCCACCGCGTCGTGCCGCGCCCACTCGTCCCAGCTCATTACCGTGTTCATGCCAATGCACCCCGATCCCGCCGCTGGCGAACCGTAGCGCCGGAGACGTCGCGACGCGAAGGGGCCAGCCGCAAGAAATCGGTCAGCCCAGCCCATCGGCTATCCGAGTGAACACTCCGTCACGAAAGCGGGTTCGCCCGCGACAGTCATGCGGTGCTTGCCGCCTCATGACGGGGCAGGGGACCGGACACCCGTTCCAGGCCAAGATGGTCGCGCAGGGTGCGTCCTTGGTACTCGCGCCGGAACAGCCCCCGGCATTGCAGTTCTGGCACAACGAGATCAACGAAATCAGCGAACGCGCCGGGAAAATGGGCCGGAAGAATGTTGAACCCGTCCGCCGCCCCTCCGGTGAACCATTCCTCCAGTGTGTCAGCGATGCCCTTGGCCGTGCCGCAGGCAACCCAGTGGCCGCGCGCCGCCGCCGTCAGGTTGTAAAGGTCGCGCAGGGTCATCCTCTCGCGCCGAGCCGTCTCGTAAAGGACATGCGCGAACGTCTGGCTGTCCTGGTAGGGCGGCGGAGGCGGCACCGGCCCATCGAGCGGATGGCCCGAGACGTCATAACCGATGCGGCTGGCCACCAGGGTCGCCGCGTTGTCCGGGGTCAGCCAGGACTGGAGTTTCGCCAGTTGCTCACGCGCCTCGGCGTCGCTGGCGCCGATGATCGGCATGACCCCGGGCAGCACGGCGAGTTCGCCCGGCGGCCGGCCGTGTTTCGCCATGCGCCCTTTCAGGTCGGCATAGGCGATCCTGGCCGCCTCCAGTTCCTGCGCCACCGAGAACACGACATCGGCGGTGCGCGCCGCCAGTTCCAGCCCCGGCGGCGATCCGCCGGCCTGGATGATGACAGGATGCCCCTGCGGGCAACGCGAGATGTTGAGCGGCCCCTTGACCTGGAAGAACCGCCCCTTGTGGTGGAGCGTGCGGACCTTGTCCTGGTCAATGAACCGTCCGGTCGCCTTGTCCGCGACAACCGCGCCGTCGTCCCAGCAATCCCACAGCCCCCTGACGACATCGATGAACTCGTCGGCGCGCTGGTAGCGCAGCCCATGCTCCAGGTGCGCGTCGCGGTTGAAGTTCAGCGCCGCCTTGGGGTTGGAGCTGGTCACCACGTTCCACGCCGCCCGCCCGCCACTCAGGTGGTCTATTGAGGCAAAGGCGCGGGCGACGTTGAACGGCTCGGAAAAGCTGGTCGACACCGTCGCGCCAAGGCCGATATGCGTCGTCAGGGCGCTGAGCACCGAGATAAGCGTCGTCGGCTCGAAGCGGCACATGAACGATGGATGGTCGCTCGGGTCCATGACCATGGCGTCGGAGATGAACAGAAGATCGAACTTGCCGCGTTCGGCAATGCTGGCGATCTCCCGGATGACCGGAAGCTCGACATGGCTGGCCGCCGCGCCCTCGGTGCGCCAGCCGGCGGTGTGGTTGCCGGTGCCCAGCACGAAAACCCCCATGTGCATCCGCCGGTTGGTTTTGCTCATTCAGTTCAGTGTCCTTGATGATCGGGCTTTCCAAGTTCCCCCACGGGCTGATTGGCCACTCACTCCATCGGGCTGCCGTCGGCACGAACTCCTTTGCGAAGGCGGCCGATATCAGCGGGTAGTCCAAGCCATGGATGCCGGCTTTCCTCCCAAACTGAAAAGGTCGGACCGGGAAATGACGGGTCAGCGAAACAGCCGACGGCGATGCCCCATTCGGTGGGATATTTATCGGATTCCCAATAGACCAAGGTGCCGCATGTCGGGCAGGAATGGAAACGTACATGATATCCGCTGTCCGCGCCACGCGCGCAGGCCGTGCTCATCCCTTCGATTTGCGCCTGCGTCCGCGCAAGAAAGGTACCGGAGTGCACGACAGCGCCGGTGCGTTGCTGGCATGCTCGACAATGGCAAACGTAACTTGACCGTGGCTCGCCACGCGTGACCGCGAGAAGCGCCCCGCATTGACATTGCGCTGTTCGCTCCATGGTTTTCAAGTCTCCCCTGTCCACTACTTCTGTTCCGGAACGGGTACGGGAGCCAGCCAGAGGCTGCTCCAATGCCGAATCCACAATCACACAATCTTTCATTTCCACTATGCTCATTCTACATCCGCCAGCTTCACACGCACGGCAACCGCTTGGATTGGGCTGAGGTTCAGGCAAGCGGTTGCGGACTTCAGGACGGTTGCTGTCCCGCAGGCCGTGCCGCCTGTTCAGGGGCGGCATCCGGTCGAACGGCCGCTTTCGACGCAG
>CAXTXZ010000615.1:0-2700 GCA_964248015.1 uncultured Rhodopila sp.
CTCTGGGTAGAGACTCAGGCCCATGGACGCCGAGGCGAAGATCTCGTGGCCGTCCACGAAGATCGGCGTCTTGAGGCGCGTCAACAGCGCGTCGACCTCCGCCAGGGCATCGCCGTCGCCGCGCAGCAGCAGCAGGAACTCGTCGCCGCCGATTCGGCCGAGCAGGCTGCCGTCGCGCAGGTCGTGCGACAGCCGCTGGGCGATCTTGACCAGGATCGCGTCGCCATCGGCGAGGGCGGCGGCGACAACCGGGGCCAGCGCCGCCGCATCGGGCGCATGGGCGGCGCGCAAGCCAGGGGGCACCCGGTCGAACAGCGCGCGCATCAGCGGCCCGCAGGTGAACAGGAGGTCAACCGACCGCGTCACCGCCCCGGCCAGGGCGGCATGTTCGGCGGGGCCTTCTTCGCCCAGTTCCAGCATGTCGCCCAGGACGGCGATGCGCCGCTTGGCTGGCTGAAGGCGCAGCACGTCCAGCGCGGCCCGCATCGACGCGCCGTTGCCGTTATAGGTTTCATCGAGCAGCAGGGCCGAACCGCCGCCCACCGCCACGGCGCGCGTCAGGCCGCGGCCGGCCAGCGGCCGGAACGCCTCCAGCGCGGCCATCGCCGGCACGGGGTCCAAGCCCAGGGCGGCGACGGCGGCGAGGCTGGCGGCGGCGTTCATCGCCATGTGCTGGCCGGGCGCGTTCAGGCGCAGCGAAACCGTCCGGCCAATGACATCGACGTGGATGACCGACCCGCCGGCATCGGCGTCAACGCGCAGCAGCCGGACATCCGCGCCGGCATTGGCGCCAAACGTGAGCACGCCGATGCCTTGGGCGGCGTCGCGCAACCGGGGAAGCTGCTCCGCGTCGGCTGGCAGGACAGCCATGCCGCCGGGTCGCAAGCCGCGCATGATGCTGGCTTTTTCGTCGGCGATCGCCTCGATGCTGCCGAGATGGCCGATATGCGCCTTGGCAATGCTGGTGATGACCGCGACGTCAGGCGACGCCAGGCGGGCGAGAGGCAGGATTTCGCCCGCATGGTTCATGCCGATCTCGGCGACGCAGAACCGCGCGTTGCGCGGGATGCGTGCCAGGGTCAGCGGCACGCCCCAGTGATTGTTGTAGGAGGCCGCCGCGGCATGGGTGCGGCCAAAGGGGGACAGCGCGCCGCGCAGCATCTCCTTGGTGGTGGTCTTGCCGACGCTGCCGGTGATGGCGACGACACGGCCCTCGAAGCGGGCACGGGCGAAGCCGCCCAGGCGCCGGAGGCCGGCCAGCGTGTCGTCCACCCGGAGCACGGCGCCGGACAAGGCGGCATCCGCGTGCGTCATCGCCCCCGCCGCGCCCTTGGCAAGAGCCTCCGGCACAAAGGCATGGCCGTCGCGACCCTCGCCCAGAAGGGCGATGAACAGATCGCCCCGGACAAGGGTGCGCGTGTCAATGGAAACGCCGGTCGCGGCGAACGGCGCGGACAGGGCGCCGCCGGTTGCCTCGGTCATGTCGTGCGCGGTCCACAGCGTCATGCGGCTGCCTCCGCCTGGCCGGTCAGGCGGCGGATGACAGCCACGTCGTCGAACGGATGCACCGTGCCCGCGACAACCTGCCCCTGCTCATGACCCTTGCCGGCCACCACCAGGACATCCCCCGGCGCGAGCGCGTTCAACGCTGTCTCGATGGCCCTCGCCCGGTCGCCGATGTCGCCCGCGCCGGGGCAGGCCGCCAGGATCGCGGCGCGGATGCTTGCCGGGTCCTCGGAGCGCGGGTTGTCGTCCGTGACAATCGCCCGGTCAGCGAGGCGACAGGCTGCCTCGCCCATCAAGGGCCGTTTGCCGCGGTCCCGGTCGCCGCCGGCGCCGAAGACGACGTGCAGGCGGCCGGCGGTGTGCGGGCGCAGGGCGCGCAGCAGCCGCTCCAGCGCATCCGGAGTATGGGCGTAGTCAACATAGGCGGCGGCGCCGTTGCCCAGGCGGGCGGCAAGCTGCATCCGGCCACGCACGCCGCGCAGCATCGGCAGCCGCGCCAGCGCATCGCCCACCCCAAGCCCTGCCGTCAAGGCGGCGGCAAGCAAGGCATTGTCGGCCTGGAACCGGCCCGGCAGGCTCAGCGTCACGTCCCGCCGCCCCGTGGGCGTGACGATTGCCAGGTCTTGCCCATCCGGGCGCGGGCGAGCGGCGAGCAGCCGGTAAAAGCTGCCGTTCTCGCCAACAGTGCGCAGATCCAGCGAGCGGCGCGCCGCGATCTCCCGCAGGTCTTGCAGCGTGGCCGCGTCCATGCCGGCGTGCGCGACGGCGGGCGCGCACGCCGGCAGCAGCGTGTCGAACAGGCGCAGCTTGGCCTGGCGATAGGCCGCCATCGAGACATGGTAATCCAGGTGGTCGCGCGTCAGGTTGGTGAACGCGCCAGCCGCCAGCCGCACGCCGTCCAGCCGGCATTGATCCAGGCCGTGCGACGACGCCTCGATCGCGGCATGGGCGACGCCGCGACGGGCAAGACCGGCCAGGGTCGCGGCCAGGGTCACCGGATCGGGCGTGGTCAGGCCCGAGCCGGGCGCGAAGCCGGGCGCGATGACGCCAAGCGTGCCAAGGCTCGCCGCCGTCTGGCCGGCGGAGGCCCAGAGCTGGCGGGCGAAGTCAGCCGTGCTGGTCTTGCCGTTGGTGCCGGTGACCGCAACGACGACCGCCGGCTGCGGCCCGGCCAGCATGGCGGCGATTTCCGCC
>CAXTXZ010000616.1:0-2666 GCA_964248015.1 uncultured Rhodopila sp.
TTGCAGCGACGCATGGTACCGCGTGGTGACGGCTATTTCGGCCAGTTGGCGGGATGTGGTGCCGTAAAGCTCCATGTGCCGGCGCGCCATCGGCGCATAGAGTTGCGCCGGCGCGATGGCGCCGAGAGGCATCTCGAACTCGCCGATGACCCTGAACTGCGGCATCTGCTGCACGCGGGCGCCAATTCGCCCGCCGGAGTAGCCGGTGCGGCCCAGGGACAGCAGGACATGCTTGCAGATGCCGGCCTGGATGACCGCCAGGGCGCACTGGATCGCCGCCACGGCCGATGCGCCGCCCATTGGCGTGGTGGCGGAAAATCGCAAATCCTCAATGCCGAAGTTGGTGATGAAATCTTCCGCGACCGCGCCATGGCCATACGGTATCAGCCCGTCAATGTCGGACGGCTTCAGCCCGGCGTCGCGGATCGCGGCCAGCGAGGCCTCAAGCTGGAAAGACAATGCAGTGCGATCGGTGCCGCGCAGGTACCTGGTTTCCCCGACGCCGGTGACGGCGCCGGCTTCGTGCAGGGATGATTCCTTGCCCATAGGTCGGTTTCCTTCTTTGCTTGGACGCTTCAGGTTGCGCCTATCGCACGTCTGTAACAAGGAGGGCAAAGATGCCATGAGGACCTTTTTGACGTGTCAAAAAGGCGGCAATCCAGCAAAATGCGACAGGGCGGCGTTTCAAGTGGTTTGAAACGCCGCCCTGTTTTCTTGTCCAGGACCCCTGCCAGCGTCCGCCCTGGGTTTGCGTAACGCTGGCCTGGTCCTGATCGCCTGACGCTTGTTCGCGGTTACGCGAATGACGCCCTTGTGGGAAGGCCTTTCTGTGGCGAGCAGCCGAGGTCGAAGCGATCAAGGTTCATGACCTTGTTCCAGGCTTGGACAAAGTCATGCACAAACGCCTGCTGCGCGTCGTCGCAGGCGAAGACTTCCGCAAGGGCGCGGAGTTGGGAGTTTGAACCGAAAACGAGATCGACATTGGTGGCCGTCCACTTGACCTGGCCCGTCGTGCGATCGCGTCCCTCGAAAGCCCCTTCGACCGTGGAGGAGGCCTGCCATGTCGTGCCCATGTCGAGCAGGTTGACAAAGAAATCATTCGTCAACGTTTCAGGCCGGTCGGTGAAGACGCCAAAGTTGGAATGCCCAAACGTTGCATGAAGCACACGCAGGCCGCCGACAAGAACCGTCATCTCCGGCGCGGTGAGGGTCAGCAGGTGCGCCCGATCGATCAGCAGCTCCTCGGCCGGCCTGTCGTGTCCCTTGCGGAAATAGTTGCGGAAGCCATCGGCGGTCGGTTCCAGCACGGCGAAGGAGGTCACGTCGGTTTCCTCCTGCGACGCGTCAGTGCGACCCGGCGTGAAGGGAACCTGCACAACATGGCCAGCCTTCTTCGCCGCTTCCTCAACAGCGACACAGCCGCCAAGAACGATCAGGTCGGCAAGAGAAACCTTTTTCCCGCCAGACCGTGTGACGTTGAACTCCTTTTGGATCGCCTCCAGCTTGTCCAGGATCTTGCCCAGTTCGGCCGGCTCGTTGACCTCCCAATACTTCTGCGGCGTCAGGCGAATGCGCGCCCCGTTCGCGCCGCCGCGCTTGTCGGTGCCACGGAACGTTGACGCCGACGCCCAGGCCGTCGCAACCAGTTGGGAGATGGACAGGCCAGACGAGAGGATCGTGGCCTTGAGGGAAGCGATCTCCTGCTCCCCGATTACCTCATGATCAACGGCGGGGACGGGGTCTTGCCATAGCTGCGGCTCTGCCGGAACCAGCGGGCCAAGGTAGCGGCTGATAGGCCCCATGTCGCGGTGAGTCAGCTTGTACCAAGCCTTTGCGAATGCTTCCGCGAACGCCTCCGGGTTTTCGTGGAAGTGCTTCGAGATTTTCGCGTAGGCCGGGTCCATGCGCAGCGCGAGGTCCGTCGTGAGCATCATCGGAGCATGCTTCTTCGACGGATTGTGGGCATCAGGCACGGTGTCCGCCGCGGATGCGTCCTTGGGAGTCCACTGGGACGCGCCGGCGGGACTCTTGGTCAGCTCCCATTCGTAGTTGAACAGGTTGTCGAAGTAGTTGTTGTCCCACTTCACCGGGTTGGTGGTCCATGCGCCCTCCAGCCCGCTGGTGATCGTATGGTCGCCCTTGCCGGTGCCAAAGCTGTTCTTCCAGCCGAGACCCTGTTCTTCAAGGCTGGCGCCCTCGGGTTCAGGGCCGACATGGTCGCTGGGAGGGGCAGCGCCGTGGGTTTTGCCGAACGTGTGGCCGCCGGCGATCAGGGCAACCGTCTCCTCGTCGTTCATTGCCATGCGGGCGAACGTTTCCCGGATGTCCCTGGCCGAGGCGATCGGGTCAGGGTTGCCGTTCGGTCCCTCCGGGTTCACGTAGATCAGGCCCATCTGGACAGCGGCGAGCGGACCCTCAAGCTGCCTGTCGCCGCTGTAGCGGTTGTCGCCAAGCCATGTGTTCTCGGGGCCCCAGTAGATGTCCTCTTCCGGTTCCCAGATGTCTTCCCGCCCGCCGCCGAAGCCGAACGTCTTGAGCCCCATCGATTCCAGGGCGCAGTTGCCGGTGAGGACCATCAGGTCGGCCCAGGAGATCTTCTTTCCGTATTTCTGCTTGATGGGCCAAAGCAGCCGACGCGCCTTGTCGAGGTTCGCGTTGTCGGGCCA
>CAXTXZ010000617.1:0-2659 GCA_964248015.1 uncultured Rhodopila sp.
GATCGCGACAACGGAAAAGCTCCATGCGTTCTGCCAGCGCCTGCGAGCGGAAACGTTCATCACGGTTGACACCGAATTCATGCGTGAACGAACCTACTGGCCGGAACTCTGCCTGGTGCAGGTCGCCGGCGAGCACGAGGTCGCGGTGATCGACAGCATGGCCGACGGCATCGACCTCACCCCGCTTGGCCAGCTCCTCGCCGACCAGGCCGTCACCAAGGTGTTCCACGCCGCTCGGCAGGACATCGAGATCTTCGTGCTGCGCTTCGGCGACGTGCCGCGCCCGCTGTTCGACACCCAGGTGGCCGCCATGGTCGCCGGTTTCGGCGACCAGGTCGGCTACGACGCGCTGGTCGCCAGCCTGACCGGCGGTGTCATCGACAAGGCGCACCGCTTCAGCGACTGGTCCGTGCGTCCCTTGTCCGCCGCCCAGATCGAATACGCCGCCGCGGACGGCACGCATCTGCGCGAAGCCTCCCAGCGGCTCAGCCGTCGCCTGCACCAGGAGGGCCGGCGGAGCTGGGTGGCCGAGGAAGTGGCGATCCTCAACAACCCGGACACCTACCGCGCCGACCCGGACACCGCCTGGGAGAGGCTGCGCCCACGCTCCACCAACCGGCGCTTCCTCCACACGCTGAAAGAGGCCGCCGCCTGGCGCGAGAAGGAGGCGCAACGGGTCAACGTCCCGCGCCAGCGGCTGGTCAAGGATGAGGCCCTGCTGGAAATCGCCGCCACCGCGCCAACAACCGCCGATGCCCTGGCCCGTGTGCGCGGAGTGACCCGAGGCTTCGCGGAAGGCCGTTCCGGCGCCGCCTTGCTGGAGGCCCTGGCCGTCGCTCGCCGGGTGCCCGACGCGGCGCTGCCGCTGGCGCCGCAGCAGCGCGACAACAACCGGCCCTCGGCGGCGCTGGTCTCTCTCCTGAAGGTTTTGCTCGCGGCGAAATGCGAGCAGCACCACGTGGCGGCCAAGCTGGTCGCGACATCCGACGACATCGACCGGCTCGCGCTGGAGGAAACCCCGGCGATCCCCGCCATCGCCGGCTGGCGGCGCGAAGTCTTCGGCAATGACGCCCTGCTGCTGAAGCAAGGCCGCGTCGCGCTGGGCGTTGACGGCAAGCGCATAAGACTCATCCCGATCTGATCGCCTCGTTCCGGCCGCCGATCCGCCCGCTCCCATGGAATGACCGGCGCCAGGCCTGTTTTCGCGATCACCCTTGCAAACATGCAGATATCTTTATATAGCGCCGCCAACCTTTAGGAGCTGATTCATGCCCGACGCGCCGCCGACCCGTGACTTCAAGGTGAAAGACCTCTCCCTGGCGGAGTGGGGCCGCAAGGAAATCAGCATGGCCGAGACGGAAATGCCCGGCCTCATGGCGATCCGGGAGGAGTTCGGCAACGCCCAGCCCTTGAAGGGCGCGCGCATCGCCGGCTGCCTGCACATGACCATCCAGACCGCCGTGCTGATCGAAACCCTCACCGCCCTCGGCGCGACCGTGCGCTGGTCGTCGTGCAACATCTTCTCGACCCAGGACCACGCCGCCGCCGGCATCGCCGCCGAGGGCATCCCGGTCTTCGCCTGGAAGGGCCTGAGCGAGGAGGAGTTCTGGTGGTGCATCGAGCAGACGGTGCGCGGCCCCGATGGCTGGACACCGAACATGATCCTGGACGACGGCGGCGACCTGACCGTCCTGATGCACCAGAAATACCCGGACATGCTGGCGGCGGTGCGGGGCATCTCCGAGGAAACCACCACGGGCGTGCATCGGCTGTGGGACATGGCGCGGGCCGGCAAGCTGCTGACCCCGGCGTTCAACGTCAACGACAGCGTCACCAAGTCGAAGTTCGACAACCTGTATGGCTGCCGGGAATCGCTTGTCGACGGCATCCGGCGCGGCACCGACGTGATGATGGCCGGCAAGGTCGCGGTGGTGAACGGCTTCGGCGATGTCGGCAAGGGTTCGGCCGCGTCCCTGCGCAACGCCGGCTGCCGCGTGATGGTGACCGAGGTCGATCCGATTTGCGCCTTGCAGGCGGCGATGGAGGGTTACCAGGTTCTCACGATGGACGATGCCGCCCCCGTCGGCGATATCTTCGTCACCGCCACCGGCAACGTCGACGTCATCACGATCGATCACATGCGGGCAATGAAGCACCGCGCCATTGTCTGCAACATCGGGCACTTCGATTCGGAGATCCAGATCGAATCACTGCGTAATTTCAAATGGGACAACATCAAGCCGCAAGTGGACGAGGTCGTTTTCCCCGACGGCAAGCGGCTGATCGTCCTGTCGGAAGGCCGTCTGGTCAACCTGGGCAATGCGACAGGTCACCCCAGCTTCGTCATGAGCGCCAGCTTCAGCAACCAGGTGCTGGCGCAGATCGAGCTGTTCAACGCCCCCGCCGGCAAATACGAGCGAACCGTCTACACCTTGCCCAAGCACCTGGATGAGAAGGTCGCCGCGCTGCATCTGGCAAAGGTCGGCGCCAAGCTCACGAAGCTGTCCACCAAGCAGGCCGAGTACCTGGGCATCCCTGAGCAAGGGCCGTACAAGCACGACCTGTATCGTTACTAAAGCAGATCGCCGGAGGGCCGAAAGGCCTGGAGGCGTGAATCTGCTTGGGAAACAACAAGTCGTGGGGGGGGGGGGGGGGGGGG
>CAXTXZ010000618.1:0-2651 GCA_964248015.1 uncultured Rhodopila sp.
GCCGCGTCTGGCGAAACTGCCACATGCTGGGATACCAAGGCGTGTCCTCACGGCTCAGCAACCAGCGCCAGCAGCTATCGAACCGATTGAGCAGCCACACCGGCTTGCCCAAAGCTCCGGCCAGATGCGCAACCGCCGTATCGACCGCGATCACCAGATCCAGTCCGGCCACCAAGGCCGCCGTGTCATTCCAGTCGCCCAAGCGATGGGAAACGTCATGCAGCTTCGCGCCATCAGCATGCGTCTTGATCTGCGCCGCCGGCGGACCGAGCTGCAGCGACACGAAGCTGCAGCCTGGAACCGAGAACAAGGGCGCCATCTCCGCCAGCCGCATTGACCGGCGCTTGTCGATCGCCACCGAATGCGGCTGCTCTGCGCGCGACTTGCCGGCCCATGCCACCCCCACCTTCAGTCCCGGCAAGCCGCGCAGGAAACTTGTCCAGGGCGCCGGATCGGCGGACAGGTACGCGCAAGGCCCCGGAATGCTTTCCAGCGTTGTGCCGAACACCCCCGGCAGGCTGAGCAAGGGACAGAAATAATCAAACGGAGGCAGGAAGTCGTCTTCCTCCGAAAGCACCATGGCCACGCCCTTCAGCGTCGTCATCAGCCTTTGCAGCGGCCTGGGCGCCACCAGGACCACCCGCCCCCCGGCAGCGGCAACCAGCGTGGCGTAACGGCAGAATTGCAGCGTGTCGCCAAAGCCCTGTTCGGCATAAAGCACCACGGTCTCGCCGTTCAGCCGCTGCCCGGTCCACCGGGGTTGCGGCAGCACGAGCGCGGCGTGGCGCCTGGCCTCGACCGCCCATCGGGCCTCGTATTCCTGCCACCCTTCCTCCAGCCGCCCCATCGCCAGCAGGGTCAGCGCCAGGTTGGCGCGCGCCTCGGGGTAGCCTGGCCGCAACGCCAGCGACTCGCGGCAGCACAGTTCGGCTTCCTCGGGCCGGACCTGTTCCATCAGCGCCAGGGCCAGGTTGCTTTTCGCCTGCGCCGGGTCGGCGCCAAGTTCCAGGGCCTTGCGGAACAAGCGCTCGGCTTCCTCAACCTGGTTGCAAAGCTGGCGCGTGGCGCCAAGGTTCAGCATCGCGTTGGCATGGCCGGGATTGATGCGAAGCGCGCCACGAAAGCAGTTCTCGGCTTCGGCCAGGCGTCCCCCGGCATAATGGATCATGCCCAGGTTGTTGTGCGCGTCGGCGCAGTCCGGGTCCAGCCGCAGGGCCTCGCGCTGGTGCGCCAGCGCCTCGTCCGGCTGACCCAGGCTGAACGCCACCAGGCCAAGGTTGGTCCAGGCTTCCTTGAAGTCGGGGTCGAGCGCGATGGCTTTGCGGTAATGCGGCTCCGCCTCCCTCACCAGGCCCTGAAGGTGGAGGTTGAAACCTTCGGTATGCTCGGCTTGCGCGTCTGTCGGTGTCATGCAGCCGGAGGTTGTGTTGATTTAAATCCTAGACAAGACCTCTGCGCGGAATTTTTTCATGTCATCGGCGGATTTCCGTGCGTCACGCCCCTCGAAATCGAAGTCCAGCGCGGTGACCCCTATCGCCCTCAGGGCGGCAATGTCCTCAATCGTGTTGCCCACGGCACCGGTGAAGAGCTTGCGCTCGCCATCGGTGGCGGCCGGCGCCGGCCGGCCATGCCGCTTGACGCGGTAAGCGACCCCCATCGCGGAGGGATCACGGCCGGCCGCCCGCGTCATGTCCCGCAGGCGCGCGATGCCGGCGGCCAGGCGCGGCAGCGTGTCAAGCAGATGCGCGTTGTTGCTGCCGATGGGGTACCATGCGTCGCCTATCCGCGCGGCCCGGCGCATCGACGGCCCGCTTTCGCCGCCCACCCAGATTGGCGGGTAGGGCTTCTGGAGCGGCTTCGGGTCCGTCAGCAAGCCATCGATATGGACGTATTTCCCCTGGAACACGGGCTTGTCCTGTGTCCAGATCGCGCGCATCGCATCCAGGTACTCATCCGTCACCGCCCCGCGCTCCGCGAACGGCGTTGTCGACACCGTGTCAAGCTCCGCCTTCAGCCAGCCTGCCCCGACGCCAACCACCAGGCGCCCGCCGGACAGCACGTCGATCGTCGCCAGCATCTTGGAGGTGACCACCGCCGGACGGTGCGGCACCACCATGACCGCCAGCACGATCCTGATCTTGCTGGTCTTTGCCGCGATCCAGGCGGCGGTGGTGAGTTGTTCGACCCGGTGGCCCGGATCGGGGGTGTAGAACTCCCCAGTGGTGGAATACGGATAACCCGGCGCGGTGGTGTCGGGCAGGGCAATATGGTCCGTCAGCGTCAGGTAATCGAAGCCAAGCGCTTCCCCAAGCTGCGCGATATCCGCCATCACCTCGGCCGACGCCATCGGACCGCTGACAGGCAGATTGAAGCCGATTTGCATGTTTTCCCCTGCGTGATTTCGCGCTAGCAAGCCGGCGCATGGCGGCGGTGTCAACCGAGCCGGATCATTGCGGCGTGGCGCCATGACCCAGGGCCTCATGCCGTGCCGCCTTCGCAGCCTATTCCGCGCGCCCATGATCCGGTGGGGCTTTTCGCCGTGCGAAGGACGATGGTAAACCGCGCGACGCCGGCAGCTTCACCCGCCTGGAGCAACAGGGACGCATGGCCATCTGGTTCACGGCCGACACGCATTTCGGCCATGCCGGCGC